>NZ_BAABRP010000008.1:2500-157954 GCF_039545055.1 Deinococcus carri | reverse complement strand
TTACGTCTGAGATTGGCCCACCTGGTGCGCAAAAGTCTCTCCTTCTGTCGCAAACAGGCCAACCTCGAAACCCTCCTCTGGCTCTTCATCCACCGCTACAACGCGTCATTACCCTGAACCCTCGACCGGCCGTGTTTTGCAGCCCTCCACTCCTGGCCTCCGGTGAGGCTGGCCCAGCATCCTCTTCTCACCCAGGTGTTCTATACTTTTTGACCTATGGCCCTTTTTGCCTCCGACGAGAGGCGGGGGGCAGCGGCGAACCTCCCCTGACGCCGGGGAGACTTCGACACCGAAAGGAGCGTCCAAATGCACCCAGACTCCAGTCTTCCGGCACACGTGCGCCGGGTGCGCCTTCAGACTTCCGTCTGGGCGCAACCTCTCCTACTCGCTTCGCTCGCCGCCCTGGCGGGCGTGGAGGTTTTCCATGCATAAAGTTGCCATTGTGGGCCGGCCCAACGTCGGCAAATCGAGCCTGTTCAACCGCCTGGTGGGGCGGCGCGAGGCCGTGGTGGCCGATTTTCCCGGCGTAACGCGTGACGCCAAGGAAGGGCTGATGCTCTACCACAACCACCGCATCACGCTGATTGACACCGGCGGCCTGTGGAGCGGCGACGAGTGGGAACAGGCCATCCGCGAGAAGGCCGAGTGGGCGATGGAGGGCGCGCAGGCCGTCATCTTCGTGCTGGACCCGCGCGAGGGCCTGTCCGCTGCCGACTACGAGGTCGCGGACTGGCTGCGCAAGCTGGGCAAGCCGGTCATCATCGCGGCCAACAAGATTGACAGCCCCAAGCACGACATCTACCTCGCCGAACTGTGGGGCCTGGGCTTCGGGGACCCGGTCGCCATCAGCGCCGAGCACGCACGCGGCCTCGATGACCTGATGGACCGCGTGATGGAGTACCTCCCCGAGGACGACGAGGACGTGCCCGAGGTCGCGCCCATCCGCATCAGCCTGATTGGCCGCCCCAACGTGGGCAAGTCCAGCCTGCTGAACGCGATCACCCACAGCGAGCGCGCCATCGTGGCCGACCAGCCCGGCACCACCCGCGACAGCCTGGACGTGGAGTGGGACTACGGCGGGCAGCGCTTCGTGCTGGTGGACACGGCGGGCATCCGCAAGAAGCCCGACACCGCCATCGAGGACTATGCCATCCAGCGCAGCGAGGCGGCCATCGAGCGCAGCGACATCATCTGGCTGGTGGTGAACGCCACCGACCTGGGCGACCACGAACTCAAGCTCGCCAACCTGGCCTACGACAGCGGCAAGCCGGTGATCGTGGTAGTGAACAAGTGGGACCTGGTGCCCGACGAGGAACTCAAGCGCACTGAAAAGGAGCTGAACCAGAAGCTCCACCACATCTCCTACGCGCCGCGCGTGTACACCAGCGCCATCAACGACTACGGCATCCACGACATGCTCGCGGAGGCCATGAAGCTCTACGAGAAGTGGCAGAGCCGCATCCCGACGGCCGAACTCAACCGCTGGCTGGAGGTCTGGCAGATGCGCCAGGCCGTGCCCAACTTCGGCGGCAAGAAGCTGAAGATGTACTTCATGACGCAGGTGGAAACCGCGCCGCCGACGTTCGCCATCTTCTGCAACCGCGCCGACTTCGTGACCCGCGCCTACGAGGGCTTTCTCCAGAACCGCATCCGCGAGGACCTGCAACTCGCCGGGATTCCCGTGCGGCTGAAGTGGAAGGAGAAGGGACCGTACAAGAAGGGGAAGAAGGGCGAGGAAGCGGAAGCGTAAAGCCTGTGAACACTGGGCCGGGGGGAAACCTCCGGTTCTTTTGTTGTGGGAAGGGGGACTTCCCGCCTCGTGCGGGCAACTCACCCTTGGCCCGGCGTGAACCCAGCACACTGGTTCATGGTGCCCTTCTCTGCCCGCGCGGCGCTGGCCCTGGCCGCCCTGCTGTCCATCCCCGCCTGCGCGCAGGACCCGGCCACGCCGCAGGTGAACTTCACGCCCTTCGTGAGCGGCCTGCCCCAGGTCACCACCCTCACGCACGCGGGGGACGGCTCGGGGCGGCTATACGCCACGCAGCAGGGCGGCCAGGTCCGGGTGATTCAGAACGGCCAGGTTCGCGCCCAGCCCTTTCTGGATGTCAGCGCCCTGACCAGCGCGGGCGGCGAGCGGGGGCTGCTGGGCCTGGCCTTTGACCCCGCGTACCGGCAGAACCGCCGTCTGTACGTGCATTACACCGACCGGGGTGGGGATACGGTGCTGGCCCGCTACACGGCCACGCCCGACTTCACCCAGGCCGACCCGGCGAGTGCCCGCATTCTCCTGACCGCCAGGCAGCCCTACGCGAACCACAACGGCGGGCAGCTCGCCTTCGGCCCCGACGGCTTTCTGTACCTGGGCCTGGGCGACGGCGGCAGCGGCGGCGACCCGCAGAACAACGCGCAGAACCTCGCCTCGCCCCTGGGCAAGCTTCTGCGCCTGGACGTGAGCGGCGACGGGGCGAGGCCCGCGCCCGGCAATCCCTTCCTGAACCGGGAGGGGGCCAATCCGTATATCTGGGCCTACGGTCTGCGGAACCCCTGGCGGTTCTCCTTTGACCGGGGCACGGGTGACCTGATCATCGCGGACGTGGGTCAGAGCGCCTTCGAGGAGGTGGACCGCCAGCCGCGCGCGAGCCAGGGCGGCGAGAACTACGGCTGGCGCTTGCGCGAGGGCCGCAGTTGCTACGACCCGGCCCGCGGGTGCCCCACCCAGGGCCTCACCGACCCTGTCCTGGTGTACGGGCGGGACGAGGGCCAGAGCATCACGGGGGGCTACGTGTACCGGGGGCAGGACATCCCGGCACTCAAGGGCCAGTACGTCTTTGCGGATTTCGGCAGCGGCACGGTGTGGGCCGCCCCCGCCAGCGGGCAGAACTGGAACAAGCTCCGCCTCGGCAGCGTGGAAAACCCCTCGACCTTCGGGGAGGACGAGGGGGGCGAGCTGTACGTGGCCGAATACGGCAGCGGGCGGGTGCTGCGGCTGGGGCGGTGAGGGATTAGCGTCAGGAGCGCCATGCGGAAGAACTTCATCCCGGCGGCAACCTCCCGCGCGGCGGCCTGATTGGGTTCCGACGATTCAGATCAGGCAGGTTGATGATGCCGATTTCCTCGGTGTATGAGAGCAGCAGGGGCAGCGACAGGGTGATCATGAAGTGGGAGAGGTGTGCAAGGTGAACCTCCTCGCTCGGTAGAAAAGGAAAGGCGGGCCGAATGAATCATGCCCGCCTCTGCTGCAATTTTCTCTACCTCACCCGCACTTGCTGTACCCGCAAGCCTGGCACTTCAGGCAGCCCTCTTCCCGGATCACGGCCTTTTCCTCGCACACGGGGCAACGCTCGCGGCTCATGCCGTCCATGTTCGCGGTGCTGACGCCGCTGGGAAGGGCGGGGGCGGGCGCATCCCCACTGCCCCCAGCGAGGGGTGGGAGGGCAGCGGCTTCCATGTCTTTCCCGAAGGTTTCCAGGGCGACGGCGATCAGGTCGGCCTTGCTGCCTACCAGGCGGCCGTTGTAGGAACCGTACAGACCGCCGTTCAGACCCCGCAGCGTCTTGATGATGGCCTGGGCGGGCACGCCGTGCTGGAGGGCGATGGACACCACGCGGCCCAGCGCCTCGGAGTCGGCGTTGGCCTCGTCGCCCGCGCGCCCGCTGATGACCATGACCTCGATGGGCTTGCCGTTCAGGTGGTTGACCGTGACCAGGAAGGAACGGCGGTGGCCGCTCGTCGGGTCGGTGAGCTTCACCATGTCGGTGATGCCGCTCAGACGGGCGGGCCGCTCATAGACGGGCGTCCGCGCCGCGGCAGAAGGCTGAGGGGCAAGAGCGGCGGGCACGGTGACAGGAGCGGCGGCGACAGGGGTGGTCTGCCCGCCTTCTGCCTGCTGCCCTGCGCCTTCTGCCCTCTCCCCCATCTCCTCGGCCACCGCCGGCTCGGGCTGCTCCTCCACCTTCTTCTCCTTTTTCTTGCTGGTGCTGAGCACCTGGAACTGGCGCGAGCCGTCGCGGTAAACCGTGATGCCCTTGCAGCCGGTGCGGTAGGCCTCGCCGTAGGCGTCCTGCACGTCCTGCACGGTGGCGCTGTTGGGCAGGTTGATGGTCTTGCTGAGGCTGTTGGCGGCGTGCTGCCCGCCGTCGTCGAAGGCCCGCTGCACGGTGCCCTGCATCCGCACGTGGTCCACCGGCTTGATGTCGTGGGCGCAGACAAAGACCTGCTGGAGCGCCTCGGGAATAAAGGCCAGGCCCACCACACTGCCGTGGTTCTCGGACACGGCCTCGGTCACCTTGTCCCAGTCCCAGCCGCCGTCCTTCTCCAGGCCTGCGGGGGCGGGGTACTGGTTGAGCAGCTCCACGAAGAGGGGAGCCAGCAGCGCGCGGTATTCGCTGCCGATTTTGCGCCAGATAAAGGGGCTGAAGACGGGTTCGATACCCGACGAAACACCCATAAGCATGGAAGTGGTGCCCGTCGGCGCAACCGTCAGCACCGCGACATTGCGCCGGGGCGGGTGCGGAATCTTCTTGGCGTTACGCCCATAGACCGGGTAGATGCCGCGCTCCTTGCCCAGGCGTTCGCTTTCCGCGACAGCCTCCTCGCGCAGCGCGGTCATGATCTCGTAGATGGCCTGCCGCCCCGCCTCGGAGTCGTAGCGCAGGCCCAGCTTGATCAGGGCGTCGGCCAAGCCCATCACGCCCAGGCCGAGGCGGCGCAGATCCTGCGAGGCGACCCGGTTGTCCTCCAGCGCGAAGACATTCACGTCCAGCACGTCGTCCAGAAAGCGCACGCAGGTGCGGACATCGGCGCGGAAGGTCGCGTAGTCGAAGGTGCTGCCCTGCACGTAGGCGGCCAGGTTGATCGCCCCAAGGTCACAGGGTTCGCCGACGGTAAGGGGGATCTCTCCACAAGGATTCGTGCTGCGAATCTCGTACCGCTTGCCCAGGTTCTTCAGGGCGCTGAATTCGTTCACGCGGTCCACGAAGATCAGGCCGGGTTCACCGGTCGCCCAGGCGTGCTGCGCGATCTGGTCCCACAGCCAGCGGGCGGGCACGCCGGGCCGCTTGTCGGCGGGGTTGTAGCGGCCCTGGGGCGCGGTCTGATAGAGGGGCACGCCGCGCGCCCCGTCCTCGGCACGGTCGGGCAGGATGGGGAGGCGGCCGTCGTACATTCCGGGCTGCGGGTCCAGGTAGTACTTGCCGGGCACGTCCTGCACATCCACGTGCCACAGGGCGTCGCGCTCCAGCGCCTGCCAGAACTTCTCGGTGACCAGAATGGAGATGTTGAAGGTGGAGATGTCGCCTTCCGCCGCCTCGCGGTCCAGGTCCTTGGCGGTCAGGAAGTCCAGCACGTCGGGGTGTTCGATGGAGATGGTCGCCATCCCAGCTCCCCTTCTCGTACCTCCCTGCCTCACCACCCGCAGAACCGGCGCATAGACGAAGCGCAGCGTGTTGATCGGCCCGCTCGTCTCGCCGCCCCGATTGGCCCACTCCAGGAAGTTGTCGAAAATCTCCATCAGGAACGACACCGGGCCGCTGCTGGTGCCGCCCGACCCCTTGATCGGCGCGCCCTCGGGCCGCATCTCGGAAAGGTCGATGCGGGGTTCGACACCCACCCCCGCGCTCTCGGCCACTGCGCGGGCCGCGTCGATGATGCCGCCCATGTCGTCTGCGACGGGCCGCACACCTTCCGGCAGCGCGCGGACAATCTGCACGCCGTTCTGCCGGGCCGTGGCGACCAGTTCGGCAGGAATGGCGTGCCCGTACACCACGCGCGTCCAGTTGCGCACCGCCACGGGCTGCTTGTCGCCGTCGGGCTGGGTGGGGGGTCGCATCAGGCCCTCTATAAAGTCACTCACATCGGGGTGCGCCGCGCTCATGTACACCCATCCGCGCACGCCCGCATCGGGGCGGCTGCTCGCCGCGCGGGGCGTGTACACGTCGAGGTTCACGCCGTTGCCGCCGCCCACCTTGGTCACCAGGGCCAGCTTGCGGGCGACCTCCATGATGCCGTCGAAGCTCTCGGGGGCGTGTTCGGTGGCCCCCTGAACAAAGCAGTTGAGCACATTCCCGTGCTGCGTTCCCGCGCCCGCCAGCACGCGCCCGCCGGGGCAGAACTTCTTTTCCGCCATCAGGTCGTAGTACTTCTGCACCCAGCTCAGGCGCGCCTCCGGGGCCTCCGCCTCCGCCACCCACTCCGCGATGCGGCGGAACATGCCGCCCAGGTCGCCGTCGCCCGCCTGGAGGTACTGCCGCCGGGCGATGTGGTGGGCGTTGTCATCGAAGTTGCTGAGGGTGGGGTTGGGCGTGGTGGTCATGAATCAGGACTCCTTGAGGGCAAAGCGGCAGCAAAACACCTCACCATCCCGTAGGGCGGTGCGGAAGCGGACGGGGTGGCCCCTGAAGTGAGGCCGCTCTCAGATGGCTGACTGTACCACTCGGGTGCAGGGGGTACAATGGCTTGTACGGCTGGCCATTTTGGTGTACAAGATGCGGCCCCGCCGAAAAAGCGGGGCCGGAGCAGAAGAATTCGCTGTCGGGAACGGGGCTGCCGGGCGCGAGGTGCGGCGGGGCAGGGTCCAGGGCGGTGCCGCATGCCCCCACTGGGGGAAACACCCCTTCCCGCGCTCAGCCCAGCTTGATCAGGAAGCGCCCGCACGAGGGGCACTTGACGGGGGGCAGCTTGCCCTGGGCGGCCTTCTGCTGCACGTTGACCGGCAGCATCACGTTGCAGCCGGTGCAGCGGCCCCCGCGAATCTCGACCAGGCCCAGGCCCTTTTTGGCCTTGCGGATATGGTCGTATTCCTTGACGGTGCGGGCATCGATGCCGGCGACCAGGCGGGCGCGTTCCTGCCGGGCACCCTCGCCCTGGTCGCGCAGGGCCTGCACGCGGGCCTCGTCCTGGGTTTCGAGCGCCTCCAGCTCGGGGCGCAGGGCGCGGTGTTCGCCGCGCAGGCCGGAGGCCCGTTCCGACAGCTCACGCTGCCGCTCGCGGAGCGGCGTCAGGTCCTCGGCCATCTCCTCGGCGCGTTCGGAGAGCATCTGGATGCGGCTGCCGTACTGGGACTGGGCGCGGGCGTCGAAGGCGTTCTTCTCCTGCTCCTCCTTGGCGCGCCGCGTCTGCTCCTGGGTGCCGGTGAGGTCCTGCTCCAGCCCCCGGATCTGCTTTTCCACGCCCTCCAGGGTGATCTCGGTGTCTTCCAGATCGTTGTTGAGGCGTTCCTGCTGGGCACGGGCATCGCGCAGGGCGTCCGGGATGCTGGCCTCCTCGGCCCGCAGCCGGTCGAGTTCCAGGTCAAGCTCCTGCACACGTTGCAGGCTCTGAAGGGGTCCGGTATCGCTCATCGGGGTCAGTCTACCCCCCCGCCCGCCGCGCGGGGCGTCGGGGACGTGCGCCGCGCCCGGCGGTACAGGCCCAGATAGATCGCCAGGACGCTGCCCGCGTACATCAGGATGGTCCACCCGAACAGCACCCGGAAGGCCACGTCAAAGGGCAGCACGCCGCGCACCACGCCGCTGAGCAGGCTGCTGGCCGCCCAGCCCAGGTCCCAGGCGATGGTGTTGACGGCGGAGTACATCGGGCGGTCCTCGTCGGGCAGCGCGGTCATCGCGTAGGCGCTGTAGACCGGCCCCGCCGCGTTCATCAGCGCCCCGCGCGTAAAGAGGGCCGCGCTGACCATCCACAGGGCGGGCGCGAAGCCCAGCACGGCCAGGAAGGGCAGACTCGCGGCCTGCACGACCAGCACGGCGGGAAGCTGCCCCAGCCGCCGCACCAGCAGCGGCTGCACCAGCACCGTCACGGCGGTCGCCAGGCTGGTCCAGGCAAAGAGCGTGCCCAGGCTGGCGTAGTCCACGTGGAACTTGCCCTCGATAAACACGTTCAGGAAGGGAATGGTGGCCCCCGCCCCCAGCCCCACCAGCACGTTCGGGGCCACCAGCCGTGCCATGGTGGCCCGGTCGCGGACGGCAAAGGAACGGCCCTGGGGCCGGGGCTTGCCGCTGGGCCGCAGGAACAGCACTGGCACCAGGCCCGCCAGTTGAAAGGCCGCCGACACCACCAGCGCGGCCCGCAGCGCGCTCAATCCGTCCGGCGCTGTCGCGGTGGCTGCCGCGTACAGCTCCGGCACCCGCCCGCCCAGCAGGTTGCCCAGGAATCCCGCCCCGGTCATCAGCGCACTCTGCACGCTGAACAGGGTGACGCGGCTTTTCTCGTCGCTGTGGTTCGCCATGAAGGGCGACCCCGACACCACCAGCAGCGCCGCCCCCGCCCCCTGCACCAGCGCCCCCGCGATGGCCCCCAGCGGCCCGCCCGCCAGCGCCAGCAGCGCGGCCCCGACCAGGCTCAGCACGCTCCCGATCTGGATGGTGCGGGCGTTGCTGATACGCCGCGCCAGCGCTACGGCCGGCAGGCTGAGAGCGGCCAGCGTCAGCGCGGGCAGCGCGTTCACCAGCCCCTGCCACTCGGCCCCCAGCCCCAACGCCCGCAGGTAGAAATTCAAAAACAGCGCCGCGAACGCCTGCGCCAGCCCGAAGGTGAAGGCCGAGGCCAGGTAGAGCCAGAGCTGGCGGGAGAAGCGCCAGGTCATGTGTGGCTCCGGCGCGGGGAGCAGTGCGCGGTACGCGGTACGCAGGAGTCTGTTCCCGCGCACCGCGTACCGCCTACCGCGTTCCCCCTCATACCCCCACCTTCGGGCAGAAGTCCTGCATCAGACACGCCTCACACCGCGGCCGGCGGGCCAGGCAGATGCGGCGGCCATGCAGAATCAGCGCGTGGTGCAGGAACACCCAGCGCTCGCGGGGAAAGAGGCGCTGGAGGTCAAGTTCCACCCGGTCGGGATTGGTCTGCACGCTGAGGCCCAGGCGGCGGGCGAGGCGGCCCACATGCGTGTCCACCGCGATGGCGGGGAAGCCGTAGGCGTTGCTCAGGACTACGTTGGCAGTCTTGCGGCCCGCGCCGGGCAGGGCCACTACCGCGTCGAAATCGTCCGGCACCTCCCCGCCGTGCCGCTCGACGAGCAACCGGGCCAGGGCGGCGAGGTTGCGGGCCTTGCCCCGGTACAGGCCGATGGTGCGGATCAGCGGCTCGATGTCCTCGGGGCCAGCCTGGCTCATGGCAACGGCGTCGGGGTAGCGGGCAAAGAGGGCGGGGGTGGCGGCGTTCACGCTCACGTCGGTGGCCTGGGCGCTCAGCACGGTGGCGACCAGCAGCTCGAAGGGGTTGCGGAACACCAGTTCGGTGCGGGCGTCCGGGTAGAGCGTTTCCAGCGCCGAGAGCACCAGCGGCGCGCGGGCCTTTGCGCCGTTCGGCAGGCGGGGTGGGGAGGGGGGGCGGCGGGTCACGCGGCGCAGCCTACACCCCCTCCCAGGGCGCTGTCTGTCAGGCGGGGACGCAACTTCTGCCCCCCGAACCCCGTACCGGTGCCATGCGCGTCCTTTCCCTGATCTTCGGCATTCTCGCCGCGCTGGGCCTGGTGCTGGGCCTGCTGCCCCTCTTCGGCTGGCTGAACTGGCTGGTGGTGCTGCCGCCCGCCGTGCTGGGCCTGATCTTCGGTGCCCTGGCCCGCGACCGCAGCGCCATCACCCTCAACGTGGTGGTCGCGGCCCTGGCGGCGCTGCGGCTGATGCTGGGCGGCGGGGTGCTGTAATACCGCTTGCGTGCCCCCCGCCCCTCTGCTATCCTGCTCAGGCTTGCGCGTCAGGGTACGTCCGCGCCGCAGCCGGGGGTCTTTAGCTCAGTTGGTAGAGCGGCGGTCTCCAAAACCGTAGGTCGTGGGTTCAAGTCCTACAAGGCCCGCCAAGAAAACTCCCCGCCAGGTGCGGGGGGTTCGCTTTTGGCACGCCTCGCTGCTCCCGGCCTCATACGGATTTCGCTAAATTCCACAACAATCGGGGAAGCGCCGCTTGTTGCTCCATACCGCGAAATCCGTACTTTCTCCCACTCGCTCCGCTCGGATTTCAGGTTTACTTGTAAACCTTCCAATCGGAGTCCGTATCACTCCGGCTGGAGGCTGGTGGCCCGGAGCAGCCAGCTCTGGAACTCGGGAAGCGCCCGGTCGAAGGGCAGGGCGATGATCTCGGGCACCTCGTAGGGGTGCATGGCCTGGATGCGGGCTTCGAGTTCCGGGTAACGCTCGCCGGTGGTCTTGATCAGCAGCAGGGTCTCGGGGTCCTCGACCAACTCGCCCTCCCAGCGGTAGATGCTGTGGATGCCGCCCATCACGTTCACGCAGCCCGCCAGCCGTTCATGGACCAGCGTCCGGGCCAGTTCCTGCGCGCGTTCGGGGGGGACCGTAACCAGAACGACGAGTGACATAGTCCCCGCAGCATACGCCGGGGCCGGGGCCGGGGCCATTACCTGATTCCCCACCACCATCCCGGGATTTCTCATGCTGGGCCGGAGCACCCAGGCCGGGCAAAACTCAGGCCAGCCACACCCCAGGGCAGGCGCGGTTCAGGGCAGGCGCAGCGTCTTGCAGCTCTCGCCGGACACCTCGGGCGCGCCCTTGGCCACCACCACGTCCTCCTGGGCACCCACGAAGCCCTGGCAGCGGGCCAGCACCTCCAGGTAGGCGGGGTCGTTCGCGGCGCGTTCGGCGTCGCGCAACACGCGCACGTCGCGTTCCAGCGCCCGGATGCGGGCATCGGTGGCCTGCGTCTCGTGCCGCCAGGTGAGGGTGCGGTAGGTCAGGTTGCCGAGCTGAAAGGTGAGCTGCACGATGCCCAGGCCCGCGAGCAGACTGGTGATCATCAGCGTGACCGGCAGCCGCTGCATCTGACGCCAGGACGCCCGCAGGTCCCGGCGCGGCGGCAGAGGCGGGTCGGGCGGAGTCATGCGCCAAAGCATAGAGCATCTGTCCGAATTACGCCGTTGGAGGGAAAACACCTCCAACGGCTCCATTCTCCCAGACGCTCTTCTTATTTCACTCGCTCCGCTCGGTCAAAAAGAAACCTTCTTTTTGACAAATGCTCCAGCGTTCCAGACGTGAGGAACAGCGGGGGAAGGCGCGGGCCGCATAATGGTGACCATGAGCCACACCGACCCCCGTGCCGCTGCGGACGCCCTCGCGGCCCTGGACTGGGCACGCGCGCACCACACGCAGATTCAGATGCGCTACGGCGACATCGACGCGATGGGCCACCTGAACAACGCCGTCTACGTGCAGTACCTCGAAACGTCGCGGGTGATCATGATGCGCGAGCTGGGCGTCCGGGACCGCGAGGACCGCTCGGTGATTGCCCGGCTGGAACTCGACTACCGCCGCGAGGTGCGCTGGGGGCAGACTGCGACCGTGGACTCGCTGGTGGAGCGGGTGGGCCGCACCAGCTGGACGGTCGTCTCGCGCCTGTGTGCCGACGGGGTGCCCTGCGCCTATGCCCGGACCGTGCAGGTGCGGGTGGACGCCGAACACCGCCCCGAGCCGCTGCCGTCCGGCCTGCACGCGGCCTTTGCGCCCCTCCTGGCGCGGGAAAGCCTGCCCGGATGAGCCGCGCGCAGTACGAGGATCAGGTGCTGTATCAGGGCGACGTGTGGGTGCGCCTCGATACCCTGCCGCGCCTGCTGGCGGAGGGCTGGCGGCGCACCCTCTCGGCGGGTGGCGTGGTCAGCGTGGTCCGCACGCCCTTTCAGTGGGCGATGGGCAGCCCGGTGATCGAGATCGAGACGGGCGGCTACATGGGCGACGTGGGCCTCTATGTGCCCCAGGTCCAGCTTCCCGAGGCGCTGGCGCTGCTGGGCGCAGAGGGCGAGCCAGAACAGTCCTGACGCTCCTGGGCAGGGCGGAGCCGGACCCCCGAGCGCTATTAGACTGGAAACGCTCCCAAACAGCAGAGGGCCACGAGACAAGCAGGTGGAGGCAAGCAGAGTGACGCAAGCAGCAGAACAGGTCAGCATCGGCGTGGACGTGGGCGGCACCAAGATCGCCAGCGGGGTCCTGCGCGGCGAGGAACTGCACGACCGGCAGGTGCAGCCCACGCCGGAAACCGGCTGGGAGGCGGTGCTGGACGCGGTGGCCGCGCGGGTCCGCGCCCTCCAGGAACAGCACCCGGAGGCGGTGCGGGTGGGCGTGGGCGTGCCCGGTCCCCTGAACGTGGAGCGCACCCGCGTCCGCTTCGCGCCGAACATCTACGGCTTCACGGACGTGCCGCTGGTGGACGGCCTGGAGGAGCGCCTGGGGCAGCGCGTGGTGCTGGAAAACGACGCGAAGGCCGCCGCCCTGGCCGAGGCACACCTGGGCGCGGCGCGCGGCACCAGCAGCAGCGTGTACGTGACCGTCAGCACCGGCATCGGCGCGGGGATCGTGCTGGGGGGGCGGCTGTGGCGCGGGCGGCACGGCATCGCCGGGGAACTCGGGCATCTGACCGTGGTGCCCGGCGGCCCGGTGAGCGGCGCGGGCCTCGACGGGGCGCTGGAGGCGGTCGCCAGCGGCACCGCCATCGCCCGTGACGCCAGCTACGCCCTGAACCGCGACGTGAGTACCGCCGAGGCCTTTGCGCTGGCCGCCCAGGGCCATCCCGCCGCCCGGCGCATCGTGGACCGGGCGCTGAAGTACATCGGCGTGGCGCTGGCCGACCTCCAGAAGCTCCTCGACCCCGAGGTGTTTGTGCTCGGCGGTGGCGTGGCGAGCGTGGGAGACGCCTTTTTCGGGGGAATTCAGGCGGCCGCCGACGAGTACGCCGCCGCCTTTGCCCCCGTCACGATCCGCCGCGCCCAGCTCGGCACCGAGGCGGGCGTGATCGGGGCGGCGCTGGCAGCGCAGCAGGAGGAGACGTGAGCCTGTCCCCCGACCGCCGCCAGGTGGCCCTGATCGCCCATGATCGCCAGAAGCTCGAACTCGCCCTGTTCGCCCTGAAGCACCGGGACGTGCTGGAGCGCTTTCACCTGGTCGCCACCGGCACGACCGGCGGCATCTTGCAGGACAAGACCGGCCTCGCGGTCGAGCGGGTGCTGTCGGGGCCGCTGGGCGGCGACCAGCAGATCGGTGCCCGCATCGCCACGGAGCAGGTCCTGGCCGTCTTCTTCTTCCGCGACCCCCTCACCGCGCAGCCGCACGAGCCGGACGTGACGGCCCTGCTGCGCCTGTGCGACGTCCACGACATCCCCCTCGCCACCAACCCGGCGAGCGCGGCGGCGCTGGTGTTGTGGCTGGCGCAACGGGAGTAGGGAGGCAGGACGCGGTGCGCGGTACGCAGGAAGACGCTTTGACCGCGCACCGCATCCCACTTCCTAGATCACGAACTCGCCTCCCCGCATCACCGCCTCGCGCTGCCCGTCCTTCGTGAGGCCGTCCACGTCCATCTCCCCGCTGCCGATCATCCAGTCCACGTGGGTGAGGCTGTCGTTGCCCCCCTTGGCGGCGAACTCCTCGGTCGTCATCTCCACGCCGCCCTGCACGTTGAAGCGGTAGGCGCTGCCGATGGCAATGTGGGAGGCGGCGTTCTCGTCGTAGAGGGTGTTGAAGAAGAACAGACCCGAACGGCTGATCGGGCTGGAGTTGGGCACCAGCGCCACCTCGCCCAGGCGGTGGCTGCCCTCGTCGGTGTCGATCATCTGCCGCAGGGTGTCCTGGCCCTGCTGCGCGGTCGCCTCCACCACGCGCCCCCCCTCGAAGCGGATGCGGATACCCTCGATCAGCACGCCGTTGTACGACAGCGGCTTGGTGCTGACCACCACGCCATCCACACGCTCGCGGTGGGGGGCCGTCCAGACTTCCTCGGTGGGGATGTTGGCGGTGAAGGTGATGCCGTCAGGGGTGTCCGCCGCGCCGCCGCCCCAGATGTGATCGTCGGCCAGGCCCACGGTGAGGTCGGTCTCGCCGCCCCGGAAGTGCAGCGCCGCGTACTGCTTCGCGGTGAGGGTCTCGCGGCGGCGCTTGAGGTCCGCGAGATGCCCCTGCCAGGCCGCGACCGGGTCGGGCTGATCGGCACGGGTAGCGGCGAAGATGGCGTCCCACTGCTGCTGAACGGCCTCCTCGCGGGACACGCCGGGGAACATCAGCTCGGCCCACTCGGGCACCGGCGCGGAGATCAGGTTCCAGTTCAGGCGGTTGGTCATGACCTGGAGGGAGTACGGCTTGCGGTAGGCGGCCAGCGTGCGCTGGTGCGTGGTCACGCGGGCGGGGTCCACGTTCGCCAGCAGGCTGGGATTGGTGGCCCGGATGGCGATCACCGCGCCGCCCGCGTCCGCCGTCTCGGTCTCGGCGTCCACCCGCCAGCGGCTGATCTGCTCGAAGGAGCCTTCGGGGGCCAGGGTGAAGCGGGCCAGGTTCACGTCGTCGTCGTCCCAGCGCACGTCCGCGAAGCTCGCCCCCGCCGCGTAGGCCTCGCGCACGATCAGGCGGGCCAGCGGCGCGGTGTCTACCGGGGCCTCCACCAGCACGCGCTGCCCCTCGCGCACGCCCAGGCCCACCCGCACCGCCAGCCGCGCGTAGTTGCGCAGCTTCTCCTCGAAACTCAGATTGGTCATGCCCGGCAGGATAGAACACTTCCCCGAAAAGCCCCGCCTGCCCCCCCGCGCCCTTGACGGCAGGCCGATCGGCATCTATAGTTCTGTGGCTGGCCGTCGAGGCGTAGCGCAGCCTGGTAGCGCACTACCTTGGGGTGGTAGGGGTCGTGAGTTCAAATCTCGCCGCCTCGACCAGCACAGACTCCCTCTCAGAGGGAGTTTTTTCATTTCTGGATACTCCTGGGGCAGAGGCACCAGGCGTTCCTGAACCGCGCAGTCGCTAGACAAAAAAAGGCCCTTCCACGTGGAGGGCTTTTTCCTTACTTTCTCGCACCCACAGGGCCTGTCAGGGCCGGGCTTCAGGCCTCGCCGCGCTTGCCCCCCGCATCGGACATGCGGGTCAGTTCGGCGGCGGGCACGCCCAGCAGCATGCCCTGGTCGGTCTGCACGTCCACCGTTCCGGCCAGCGGATGCAGCTTTGTGACCTTGCCGCACGCGCCGCTCCCGGTGTGGCAGACGCGGGCATTCTTGCGGGGCAGGTCGCCCAGCAGGTCGAGGTACTGGGTGTGCTCGAATTGCAGGCAGCACAGCAGGCGGCCGCAGGGACCGCTGAGTTTTTCGGGGTTCAGCGGAAGCTGCTGGTCGCGGGCCATGCGGATGCTGACGGGCGCGAACTCCTGAAGGTGGTTGCTGGAGCAGTTCTCGCGGCCACAGGCCCCCAGCGCGCCGATCATCTGCGCCTGCTCGCGCGGGCCGATGGCCGCGAAGTTCACGCGAGCGCGGGTGTGGGCGCGCAGGTCACCGATCAGGCTGCCCAGTTCGATGCGTTCGTCGGCGCTGTAGCTGACGGTGACCAGGCTCTCGTCGAGCGTGAACTCGACCGCCACGATCTTGACGGGCAGGCTGCGCTCGCGGGCGCGGGCGCGCAGCAGCCACTTGAGGTCCTCGCCCTGGCGGTACAGCTCGTCCCAGCGGCTCAGGTCCTCGGGGGTCGCGGCGCGCAGCACGGCCCCGTAGCGGGCCTGCGGGTCGGGGGACTCGGCCGGGCCGCGCACGGTGGCGACCTCCGGCCCCCGCTTGCCCTGCACGACCACGCGGGTCCCCACCGCATGCGGCTCCTCACTAAGCATCGCGTGCAGGCGGGGACTGCGTTCGAACCGGACAGGCAGGACAACCACGGGATGCAGGATGTCATGTCTGCCGGGGAAGCGTCGAGAGCAGGGTCACGAACGGGAGGGCGGGGGCGTCTCAAGGTCGGACGGTCAGACGGTTTCGCCCTCCCGCAGGAGGCCAGGGCGGCACTCCGTTGCGTTGCCGCATGTCTCATACGGATTCCGTCCAATTCCTGAACAGTCGGGAGGGCACCGCCTGTTCATCCATCTCCCGAAATCCGCCCTTGTTCCTTCTCCCTCTGGTCGGATTTCCGGGTGTTTTCAACACCCTTCAATCGGAATCAGTCTCAGGCGTCCACTCCACTGCGCGCCGCCCTTTTTGCCCTTCTCGCTTCGCTCGGAAAGGTTGCCAGAAGGCGACAACCTTTCTGCGCCCCACCCTAATGCCGTTCGGCCAGCACCTCGATCTCCACTCGCACGTCGCGCGGGAGGCGGGCGACCTGCACGGTGCTGCGGGCGGGGTAGGGGGCCTGGAAGTAGTCGGCGTAGATGGCGTTCATCGCCGCGAACTCGTTCATGTCGGCCAGGAAGACGGTGGTCTTGACGACGCGGTCCAGGCCCGTCCCGGCGGCCTCCAGCACGGCCACCAGATTTTCGAGGACCTGCCGGGTCTGCGCCTCGATGCCGCCCTCCACCAGGGTGCCGTCGGGCCGCAGCGGAATCTGGCCGCTGGTGACGACCAGATTGCCGAAGACGGCGGCCTGGCTGTAGGGACCGATGGCGGCGGGGGCGGCGGGCGTTTCCACGATGTCTTTCATGGCCCCACTGTAGCCGGGCACGGGGATTCAGGCACAGGGACCCGGGATACGGGAACTGGCCCCGCCTCCTCAGGAGGACTTGTGGCTGTCGCGCGGCTCCCGTCCGGCAGAGGCGGCGAGAATGGGCGTGGGTCGCCGGGGCGAGCGGCCCAGGCGGGCGCGCGTGACCCGCTGCGCGGCGACCACGCCCAGCAGCAGCACCGCGCCGAGCAGCCCGATGACGGTGCGGTATTCGGGCATCAGCATCACGCCGAGCAGGGTGAAGTAGGCCAGGATCAGCAGCACGTAGGTCAGCGGGCTGCTGCCGCGCTGGGCGCTGAGCAGGGCGTCCACGTACATCGGCCCCTGGCCCTGGCGCACCGGGAGGGCGTAGTGGGGCAGGCGCTGGTCTTGCAGCACGTCCACGATCACGGCCGTGATGTTGTCGGGGCCGCCCGCGTCGTTGGCCGCGTTGACCAGGGCGCGTGCCACCTGGTCGGGTGTTTCGCGCCGCAGCAGCAGCTTCAGCAGCTTGCAGTCAGCCACCACGCCGCTCAGCCCGTCACTGCACAGCAGCAGCCGGTCCCCCGCGCGCAGCGGCAGGCCGAACAGTTCCAGCCGCACCCGTTCCTCGCCGCCCAGGGCATTGCTCACCACGCTGCGCCACTGGTGATGCCGCGCCTCCTCCTCGGTGAGGTGGCCCAGCCGCACCTGCTCGGCCACCCAGGAATGGTCGTCGGTCAGCCGGTGCAGCTCGCCCTCCCGCAACAGGTACGCCCGCGAGTCCCCCACGTGCGCGACGATGGCCGCGCCCCGGTCCACGATCAGGGCCAGCAGGGTGGTGCCCATCCCCACGTACTCCCCCACCGCGTGGCGCAACACCGCCAGATTGGCCGCCTGCACCGCTTCCGCCAGGCGCTCGGGCGGCGCGGCCCGTCCGTCGAGGTAATGCTGACTGAGGGTATCGAGCGCCAGATTCGCCGCGAGTTCCCCGGCGGCGTGCCCCCCCATCCCGTCGGCCACCGCGTACAGCCCGCCCCGCGGCAGGTCCAGCGCCAGCGCCGCATCCTGATTCACGCGGCGCTGACGCCCCACATCCGTCAGAAGCCCGGAAGCGAGGGGGGGCGTCGCGGCAGCGCGCATGTGAACAATATAAGGGAAGCTTTTTCCCGCATCACATGACCGGTCAGCCAGCAAAATTCTCGCTGCCTGGTCCCTGGAAAGTCCCTCCATCTGCACACACGACAGAAGAAGTGCCACACTCCTCACCCTTCACATCTTATTAGGCAGTCACCGTGAGGAATGACCGCCCCGCGTGACCCGGCCCTGACCTCTCCCCTACCCCGCACCCGCAGGCGCACCTTCGGCGTGTATATCGGGCGCTTCGAGCCGCCGCACCAGGCGCACCTGCTGGTGATGCTGGAGGCGCTGGAGAGCGTGCAGAAGCTAATCGTGGTGATCGGCTCGGCCCGCGCCGCGCGCAACACCAAGAACCCCTTCACCGCCGAGGAACGGCAGGAGGTCATCACGGCAATGCTGCGGGAGGCGGGCTTGGCGCGCAGCCGCCTTCTCTTTGTGCATGTGCGCGACTACTTCTACAACGAGGGGCTGTGGCTCTCCGAGGTGCAGCGCGGCGTGGCGGAACATACGCGCGGCAGCACGGACGTGGCCCTGATCGGACACATCAAGGACGAGAGCAGCTACTACCTGCGCTCCTTTCCCGCCTGGGAGTTCATCCCGACGCACGTCATCAGCCCGCTGAGCGCGACCGACGTTCGAAAGGCCTATTTCGAGGACCGGCTGGAGGACGTGCGGGGCATGGTACCCCCCGCCGTCCACGCCTTTCTGAACACCTTCCGGCAGACGCCCGAATACGCCGAGCTGCGCGCGGAATATGACTACCTGCGCGAGTACCGCGCGGCCTGGGCGCAGGCCCCCTTTCCGCCCGTGTTCGTGACGGCGGACGCGGTGGTCACGCGCAGCGGGCACGTGCTGGTGGTGCGCCGGGCGGGGCTGCCGGGGCGCGGGCGGCTTGCCATGCCCGGCGGCTTCCTGCAACCCGACGAGACGCTGCTGGAGTGCGCCGTTCGCCGCGCCGCCGAGGAAACCGGGCTGAGCGAGGCCGTGCACCTGCGTGACCGGGTCCGCGCCGAGGCTGTCTTCGACTACCCGGACCGCAGCCAACGCGGACGCACCGTCACCCACGCCTTTCACTTCGACCTGGGGATAGGGCAACTGCCGGTGCTGAGGGCCGCGGCCGACGCCGCCGAAGCCCTCTGGATGCCGCTTTCCGAGGCCCTCGCACAGCCGGAACTGTTCTTCGAGGACCATCACGCCATCATCGAGCACTTCCTGATGCGGGGCTAGGACTCACTTTACTCATAAAGTAAAAGAGCAATTATGAGCCACAGCAGGACGGCCATTCGCCGCCCCCAGGAGACACCCTATGAGCCTTCCCCCTCTCGACGACCGCAACCTGATTCTCGACACCGACTCCTACAAGAGCAGCCACTTTCTCCAGTATCCGCGTGGCACCACGCGCCTCTTCAGCTACCTGGAATCGCGCGGCGGGCGCTACCCGGCCACGCGCTTTTTCGGGTTGCAGTACATCCTCGACCGCTACCTGACGCGGCGGGTGACGCGGGAAAACGTGGAGGAGGCGCGGGCGCTCATCGAGGCGCACGGCGAACCCTTTCCCTACGAGGGCTGGCTGCGGGTGGTGGACGTGCATGGGGGCCGCCTGCCGCTGGAGGTGCGCGCGGTGCCGGAGGGGACGCTGGTGCCCCTGCACAACGTGCTGATGAGCGTGACCAACACCGACCCCGAACTGCCCTGGCTGGTGGGCTGGTTCGAGACGATGCTGATGCGGGTGTGGTACCCGACCACCGTCTGCACCCAGAGCTATTTCATCCGCGAAATCATCCGCGCCGAACTCGAAAAGACCAGCGACCGCGCCGCCGAGGAGCTGCCCTTCAAGCTGCACGACTTCGGCTCGCGGGGCGTGAGCAGCCGCGAGAGCGCGGGCATCGGCGGGCTGGCGCATCTGGTGAACTTTCAGGGCACCGACACGCTGGAAGCCCTGCGCGTGGGCCGCAACCACTACGGGGCCGACATCGCGGGCTTTTCGATTCCCGCCGCCGAACACAGCACCGTCACGAGCTGGGGCAAGGAGCACGAGGTGGACGCCTACCGTAACATGGTGACCACCTTCGGCAAGCCGGGCGGCGTGTACGCGGTGGTCAGCGACAGCTACGACCTCAAGCACGCCATCAACGTGCACTGGGGCGAGACGCTGCGCCCGCAGATTGTGGAGAGCGGCGGCACCCTGGTCGTGCGCCCCGACAGCGGCGACCCGCCCGCGATGGTGCGTCTGGCGGTGAATGCCCTGGCCGCCAAGTTCGGCACGACCACCAACAGCAAGGGCTTCAAGGTGCTGAACAACGTCCGCGTGATTCAGGGCGACGGCATCGACGAGGGGACCATCCGCCAGATTCTCCAGAACCTGACCATCGACGGCTTCTCGGCCGAGAACGTGGCCTTCGGGATGGGCGGCGCGCTGCTGCAAAAGGTGGACCGCGACACGCAGAAGTTCGCCTACAAGGCCAGCGCGGGTGTGATTGACGGCGAATACCGAGGCATCTACAAGGACCCGGTGACCGACCCCGGCAAGCGCAGCAAGGACGGCGTGCTGGACCTGGTGCTGGAGGACGGCCGCATGGTGACGCGCCAGTACCGCACCTTCGACACCGACTTTCCGGGAAGCCTGATGCGCACCGTGTTCCGAGACGGCGAACTGCTGGCGCGTGACACGCTGGAAGACGTGAGGGGGCGGGCTTAACCCCATGACCCCCACCGACCACACCCGCCAGAACGCCCGCCTCTTCGACGCGGTAGCCGACTCGTATGACGAGGTAGGCTTCCTCGCGCTCGCCGCGCGGCACCTGCTGAGCCGGGTGGCTGTCCGGCCCGGAGACGCGGTGCTGGACATCGCCACCGGCACGGGCGTCGTGGCGCTGGCCCTGGCGGAAGCGGTGGGCACGGCGGGGCGGGTGGTGGGCGTGGACCTCGCGCCGGGGATGGTGGCGGCGGCGCGGGCTAAAGCGGCGGGCGTCCCCCAGGTGAGCTTCGAGGTGGGGGACGCCTCCGCCCTGCCCTTTCCCGACGGGGGCTTTGACGTGGTGGTGTGCGCGGCGGGCCTGTTCTTCATGCCGGACATGACGGCGGCGCTGTGCGAGTGGCGGCGGGTGCTGCGTCCGGGCGGGCAACTGGTGTTCTCGGTGTTCGGGCGGGGCCTGCTGGGCGAGTTGCCGGGATGGTGGCGCGAGGACCTTGCGGCGCTGGGGACCAAGCCGGGGTCGCCACCGCTGGGCCGCGTGCCCACGCCGGAAGCGGCGGCAGACCTGCTGACCGGGGCCGGGTTCAGGGGGGTGACCGCCGACCTGACTGTCCTCCCCTACACCCTGCCCTCACCCGAAGCGCGCTGGGCCGACATCACTGCCGGGCTGGAAGGCGTGCCCCTGGCCGGATTCGCGCCGGAGGTGGTGGGACAGGTCCGGTCGGCACACCTGGCAAGGCTGCGGGCTGCTGTCCCGAACTGGCCGCTGACGGTGCCCGTGCCGGTGATTGTGGCGCGGGGGGAGCGGGAGGGGTAAGGACATGAGGGGAGTACAGCCTGGGCTTGCGTAAGGTCGCGAGAAGCCCAAGCTCAGGACGGGCGCGAGACTTGGCGGGAATAGAGGAGAAGTGGCCCTGGAACGCCAGGCTCGCTCACCCCCACCCGGCCTCCCCCCTCAAGGGGGAGGAGCAAAAAGCCCAGCCAGCCACGTGAGCATCTCCTTGAAGCCAAAGCTCCTGCCTCCCTGTCTTTTCAAACTTTGGAGCAGGTTGCCGCGTTCCCGCCTTGCGAGTGGGCTGGCACAGCAGAGGAGCTTTCGGGCCGTCAGGCCCGCAGCCGCCAGGTGAATCGCAACAAGTTCCAGGCAGGAACCGTCAACGCTCAAAGCATGTTCGCCACTGGGCGGGACACCCTTTGCCCAGCGCAGCGCCGCTCCCCCCTGCCCCCGGTGGGGGTAGGGGGGCAGGGGGGGCGGAGGCCACTCGCAGCAAGATGCCCTGCCCCCAAAAGATTCACTCCTCCAGAGCCTGAGCCAAATCCGCCTGCAAGTCTTCCAGGCTCTCCAGCCCCACGCTCATGCGGATGCTCTGGGGCGTGACCCCGGCGGCGCGGCGGGCCGCCTCGGGCAGACGGCCATGCGTGGTGGTCCAGGGGTGAACGACCAGCGTGCGCGTGTCCCCCAGGTTGGGCGCGATACGCAGCACCCGCAGGCGGGACAGGAAGGCGGCGGGGTCCGGCACCTCGAAGGTGAGGACCGCCCCGAAGCCGCCGTGCAGGTACTTCCGCGCCATGGCATGGTGCGCGCTGCCGGGAAGGCCGGGATAGGAGACGCGCCCCACCCGCGGCTGAGCCTCCAGCCACTGCGACAGCGCCAGCGCCGTCTCGCTCTCCCGCGCCAGCCGCAAGGCGAGCGTTTCCAGCCCCTGCGCGAGCAGGAAGGCGTTTTGCGGGGCCAGCGTCATGCCCATCTGGTGCGCGCCCAGCCAGCGCTGCCGCCAGGCGAGAGCCTGCTCGCCGCGCACGTTCAGGACGCTGTTCTCGCCGCCGTCGGTGTAGATGGGATTGCGGCTGAGGTCGTGCCGGGTGCCGACCGTCACGCTGCCGCCCATCACGCTGCCGTGGCCGCCCGCCCACTTGGTCAGCGAGTGGGCCACGATGTCCGCGCCGAAGTCCAGCGGGCGACACAGGTAGCCCACGCCGCCCCAGGTGTTGTCGATGCCCAGCAGAGCGCCGTGGGCATGGGCGATGTCGGCCAGCGCGGCGAGGTCGGGCACGTCCCCGGCGGGGTTGCCGATGGTTTCAGCCCAGACCAGGCGGGTGTTGGGCTGCATGGCGGCCTGGATGGCCTCAGGCGTGTTCGAAGTCAGGGTCGCGGAAATCCCCATCAGCGGCAGGATGTTGTTCAGCAGGCCCGCCGTTCCACCGAATACGCTGGCGGTGGACACCACGTGGTCCCCCGCCCGGCACACGCTGAGGATAGCGGTGAGGGTCGCCGCCTGCCCGCTGGCGAGCGCCACGGTCGCCGCGCCGCCCTCCAGCGCGGTAAGGCGTTCTTCCAGCGCACGCACGGTCGGGTTTTGCAGCCGGGCGTAGCTGAGGCCCGAGTTCTGCTGAAACTCGCTCTGCGCCTCCTCCAGCGTGCTGAACTGGAAGGCGGCGGCCTGGTGAACCGGGATGCCGACCGTCTCGCCCAGCCCGCGCGGAATGCCGGTCTGCACGGCGGTCGTCTCGAAGCTCCAGTCGGTGTCGGTCCAGGCGGGGTCGGTGGCGCGGGTGTCGGTCATGCCCTCACGCTACGCGCCGGGAGCCGCTAGGGTGCGGGGCATGTCCTACCTGTCCGAACTGCGCGCCCTGTGGGGAAGCGCGCCCCTGGTTTCTGTCGGTGTGAGCGTCCTGATTCAGGACGAACAGGGCCGCGTTCTTCTCCAGCAGCGGGGGGACGATGGCCTGTGGGGCGTGCTGGGCGGGGGGCTGGAGCCGGGCGAGACGTTTCTGGAAGCCGCGCACCGGGAGCTGCGGGAGGAAACGGGCCTGACCTGTCCGAACATCGCGCCCCTGCCCCTGGAGGAAGGGCTGGTGAGCGGGCCAGAGTTCTACCACCGCTACCCCAACGGCCACGAGATTTATCTGGTCGGCCTGCGGACGCACGGCACCCTGCCCGCCGCGGCGCTGGCCGGTGCCCAGCCTGACGACAGCGGCGAGACGCTGGCCCTGGCGTGGTTCGCTCTGGACGACCTGCCGCCCCTGAACAGCAACATCAACCGCGTGAGCATGAACGTTCTGCGCGCCCGCGTGGGCCTGCCGCCCCTCCCGCTGCTGCCCGTGCCGGACGCGCCGCCCGTCGGGAATCACCTGCTGGCGCTGAGGCGGCGGGTCGGCCCGCGTCCCCTCTTCGCTCCCGGCGCAAACGTGCTGGTGACGGATGAGGCGGGGCAGTTGCTGCTGCTGCGGCACGGCGGCGCTGGAGGCTGGACCCTGCCTGGCGGCAGTCTGGAACCCGGCGAGAGCCTGGCGGAGTGCGCCCGGCGCGAACTGTTCGAGGAAACGGGCCTGGAGGCCGACCACCTCGAACCGCTGCGGCTGTATGCCGGGGCCAAGTACCGCTTCACCTACCCGCACGGGGACGTGATTGACAACGTGAGCGTCCTCTACCGGGCACACGGGGTCACGGGGCGGCTGACCCTGCCCCCCGACGAGATTCACGGCGCGGCATGGTTCGCTCCGGGCAACCTCCCCCCGGAGGCTGACCTCAGCGGGCCGCTCCTCCAGGCGATGGTGGCGCAGTGGCGAGACGGCGAGGGCCGGAGCGTTGCTGCCCCGGCCTCCAGCTAACACCTGCTCAGGTCTCGTTCCGGCTCTTCACCGTAATCACGCCGTAGGCTCCCTCCCGCTCGATGCCGACCTCGTCCTCGATGGCGAGGATGACGCGGTTCACGCGGTTGGGCGTCTCGCCCAGTTCGCGGGCGAGGCTGCGGGCGGTGTACCTGCCCGGCTCGGCCTGGAGCCGCAGCAGGACGCGCACGGCCAGGCGTTCAAGTCCAATTCCGGTACTGCTGGCGGGCATGAAACAGCCTCCTTCATACGGATTCCGTCCGATTCCTGAACAGTCGGGAGGGCACCGTCTGTTCATCCATCTCCCGAAATCCGCCCTTGTTCCTTCTCCCTCTGGTCGGATTTCCGGGTGTTTTCAACACCCTTCAATCGGAATCAGTATTACTTCTCGCGGATGCCCCAGCCCTGCGCCCGCACGGCGTCCATCAGGCGGTCCATGATGGGGTCCACCTCGGCGTCGGTGAGGGTCTTCTGGCCGCGGAAGACCAGGCGCACGGCCACGCTGCGCTGCCCCTCGGGGATGGGCGCGCCCTCGTACACGTCGAACGGCTCCACGCTTTCGAGCAGCTCGCCCGCCTCCTGCCGCAGCAGGGCCGCCATCTCGCCGTAGCTGACGGTGGTGGGGGCAATCACGGCGAGGTCGCGCCAGGCAGCGGGGGCGCGGCTGGGGTCACGGAAGGCCCAGGAGCGGCCCGGCAGCGGCAGGGCGGCTTCCAGCAGGAAGGTGTCACCCTTCAAGCCGAAGTCCCCCGCGATTTCGGGGTGCAGCGCGCCCAGCCAGCCCACCGGCACGCCGTTCCACACGACCTCGCCCGCGATGCCGGGGTGGAGGGCGGGGGGCACGGCCTCCCCGCGCACCTGCCGGATGTCCAGCGTCGCGCCCAGGCTGGCGGCGAAGGCCTCCACCAGCCCCTTGAAGACGCCGAACGACCCCGCCACCCCCGGCGCGTGCGTCTGCGGCGCGAGGGGACCGCGCATCAGCAGGCCCAGGCGTTCCTGCTCGCCTTGCGCCGGGAAGATGCGCCCGAGTTCGAAGAGCAGCACGCGCTCGCCCTTCGGGTGGGCCTGGGCCGCCTTCAGCAGGCTGGGGTAGAGGGCCGTCCTCATCCCGGTACGGTCGGCGGTGAGGGGATTACGCAGGCGCACACCGGGGCGCTCGCTGCGGGCTTTTTCGGCCTCCTCGTCGCTGGTGAAGGTGTAGGTCACGACCTCCTGAAAGCCCAGGCCGCTGAGGGTGCGGCGCAGGGTGCCCCGCTCCCCGCTGGCCCGCTCCGCGCCCAGGTTGCTCTCGTGGACGCGCAGGGTGGGCAGCGACTCGGGGAGGTGGGCGTAGCCGTGCAACCGGGCCACCTCCTCCGCCACGTCCTGCCAGATGGTCATGTCGACGCGCCACGAAGGGGGAGTGACGGTCAGGCGGTCGCCGTCCCGCACCACGCGGCAGCCCAGGCGGGTGAGGAGGCCTTCCATCTCGCCCGTGTCAATCTCCATCCCCAGCAGCGCGCGAATCTGGTCGCCCGTCGCCTCGATGGGGCCGGGCACCTCCGGCTGCCCGACGACCGTCGCGCCGGGGAAGGGCCGCCCGCCGCCGTACTGCTCGAGCAGGCCCGCCACCCGGTTCGCGCCGCGCGGGGCCAGGAGGGGGTCCACGCCGCGCTCGTAGCGGTACACGGCGTCGGTCTTGAGGCCCAGGCGGGTGCTGGTGCGGCGGAGCAGGACCGGGTCGAAGTGGGCCGACTCAATCACCACGTCCGACGTATCTGCCCGCACATGCCCATGCTCGCCGCCCATGATGCCCGCGATGCCCAGCACGCCCTGGCCCTGTTTCGGTTCGCCCGCCGCAGCGAACGCCTCCGCGACGCTGGGAATCGTCACCTCGCGCCCGTCGCGGATCAGCAGGTCTTCGGGGCCGACGGTGTGTTCGTTCCCCAGCAGGTCGCGCACCACCTCGCCCTGCCGCAGCCCGAAGGACACGATGATCTGGTCGTCCACCACCTCGCGGCGGTCGTACAGCGCGGTGGGCTGGCCCAGTTCCAGCATCACGTAGTTGCTGGTATCCACGATGAGGTCGATGGGGCGCATCCCCGCCAACGTGATGCGGCGCTGCATCCAGAGGGGACTGGGGCCGTTCTGCACGCCGCTCACCGTGCGGGCGGCGAAGTGGTCGCAGCCGAAGCGGATTTTCTGCGAGGGGTCGCGCTCCAGCGTCACGCCGCGCGGGGGGAGGGTGACGCGAATCTCGCCCTCGCCCTCTGGCTGCGGCCCGGCTTCCGGCTCCACCAGATCCAACTTGAGGAAGGCCGCCAGGTCCCGCGCGAGGCCCAGGGCACTCAGCACGTCGGCCCGGTTGGGCGTGACCTCCACGTCCAGCACACGGTCGGCGGGCCACAGCTCGCGCAGGGGGGTGCCGGGGGCCGCCGTCCCCGCCGGGAACAGCAGCAGGCCCGCGCTGGCCTCCCCGATGCCGAGTTCCTTCGCGCTGGCGGCCATGCCCCAGGACTCGACGCCCTGCATGGCGCGGATGCCGTACTCGACCTCGCCCAGCTTGGTTCCGGGCGTGACCAGGGCGACCATCGTTCCGGCGGGCAAGCCCACCGCGTTCGGCGCACCCGAGGCGATGGTGCGCGCGCCGTGCGGCCCCACGTCCAGCGAGAGCCGCGTGAGTTGCGTGCCTTCCAGGGGTTCGGCGGCGGTGACAGCCGCGAGCAGAACGCCCTCGGCGGGGGCGGGGACTTCCTCGATGCCCTCCAGCGGGAGGCCCATGTTGGCAAGGACGGGTTCGAGGTCGGCGACGGGGGGAAGCTGGGGGACGAGTTCCTGGAGCCAGGAGTAGGGGAGTTTCATGGGGACCTCAGGGGAGGGGCTTTGAGCGATGTGGGCTTTGAGCGATGAGCTTTGAGCTATGAAAAAGATGGCTGACGCCAAAAGCAAAAGTGTTCGGACGCAGGTTCATAGCTCACCGCTTTCCAGCGGCCTGAGCCGACGGTGGAAGGCAATCAACATGCGCCGGACCTCCGTCGCTTCCCTGTTCAGGGTGTCATGGTCATCGTGCGGGAGGTAATCGAGGTCGCGCGCCAGCAGCAGAAAGTAGGTGGTTTCAGCCAGGGAACCGAGAGCAATGCTGAGAAAGCGTGCGAGTTCCGTATCCCCGCTCCGGCCGCAGCCCTCAGCGATGTTGGCGGCCACAGAAGAGACGGCGCGGCGCACCTGACTCGTGATGCCGAAGTGCTCTTCACCAGGGAAGGTCCGGGTGAATTCATACACGCGCAGAGTGAGGGCGTGGGCGCGTTGCCAGACGAGAAGTTCCTGATAGTCGCGCATAGGCGGCGTGGGGAGGAGCAGTAAGCGATGAGCTGTGAGCTATGAACAGGCACCAGGAAGCTTCCGCCTGAAGCTGAAGCCATCTTTTTCATAGCTCATCGCTCACGGCTCACAGCCCCTCACCCCAGCTCCCCCCGGAACTGCCCCATCACCCGCGGGTCGTTCGCGTAGAAGTAGCGAATATCGGGAATCCCGTACTTCAGCATGGCGATGCGCTCCGGCCCCAGCCCGAAGGCGAAGCCGGTCTTGCCCTCGTACACGCGCTCCTTGCCCGCCGCCTCGCGCAGGTCGTCCACGGCCCGGAAGACGTTGGGGTGGACCATGCCGCAGCCGCCCAGCTCCAGCCACTTGCTCTCGCCGCGCGGATTTTCCCACCACACCGCGAAGTCGGCTCCGGGTTCGACGAAGGGGTAGTAGGAGGGCTGAAAGCGCACCTTCGCTGAAGGCCCGTACAGCCCGCGGGCCATCTCGGCAATCGTGCCCTTGAGGTCGGCCATGCTGATGCCGTCGCCCACGACCAGACCTTCGAGCTGGTGGAACATCGCCTCGTGGGTGGCGTCGGTGGCCTCGTAGCGGTAGACCTTGCCGCGCACCACGATTTTGAGGGGCGGCTCGTGGTCCACCATGTAGCGGATTTGCATGGGGCTGGTGTGGGTGCGCAGCAGGCGGCCGTCCTCCAGCCAGAAGGTGTCTTGCAGGTCGCGGGCAGGGTGGTACCACGGCACGTTCAGCGCCTCGAAGTTGTGGTGCTCGTCCTCGACCTCCGGTCCCTCGACCACCGCATACCCCATCCGCTCGTAGATGTGAATCAGGTCGTCGTACACGCGGCTGATGGGGTGCAGGCCACCCGCCGGCAGGCCCAGGCCGGGCAGGGTCACGTCGAGGGCTTCCGAGGCGAGTTTGGCGTCCAGCGCGGCACGTTTCAGCACCGCCTCGCGTTCCGTCAGGGCGGTGTCGATGGCCTGGCGCAGCGCGTTGATTTCCGCGCCCCTGGCCTTGCGTTCCTCGGGCGGGAGCTTGCCGAGCGAACCGAGTTCCTTCGTCACGAGGCCGCTCTTGCCCACGTATCTCGTCTTGACGGCTTGCAGGGCGGCGAGGTCGGGGGCGGCCTGGATGGCTTGCAGGGCTTCTTCTCTCATGGTGTCTCCGATCGGAATAAAACGGTCCGAATAAAAAAGGCCCCGCCTCGGCAAAAGGCGGGGTGTCGCGCGGCGTCTGGGGTCAGACGGGCGTGCCCCGGCCGCCGCTAAACGGCGAAGGTGTACCGGCCCGGGGCGTCATGCCGCCCAGGGTAACGGGCGGGGGGTGGAGGATCAAGGCGGGGCCATCACCCCCCCATTACAGGTCCGGTGGCAGGGTGGGCGCGTGACCTCCCGCAGACGACTGCCCGCGCTTCTGACCCTCGCCCTGACCCTGGCCGCGTGTGGTGCGGTTCCCCAGGCCGGCCCCGAGGCGGCCCGCCCGGTCCTGGCCCCCCTCGCGGCGGCGGGCGAACCCGTGATCAACGAGCTGTACTACGACGCGCCGAGCACCGACACGGGCACCTTTATCGAGCTGCGCGGTCCGGCGGGCAAGAGCCTGAGCGGGTACACCCTGGCGGCCTATGACACGGCGGGCACGCAGTACCGCACGATCACCCTCTCGGGCACCATTCCGGCCAGCGGCTATTTCGTGGTGGCGCAGGACACGGGGGTGGCGAACCGGAATCTGGTGGACGCCGGGGCAGACCTGAACAACGGCAGCGGCGGCCTGCGCCTGCTGAAGTCGGGCACCTTGATCGACGCGGTCGCCTACGGCACCCCCAGCGTGGGCCGGGGCGAGGGCACGCCCGCCCCCACGACCGGCGCGGGGTCGGCCCTGGCCCGCGTGCCCGACGGGCAGGACACGGGCGCGAACAGCACCGACTTCCGGGTGCAGACGGCCACGGCGGGCGCGGCCAACGGCGGGGGAACGGGCGGCACCCCGACCGGGAAAACCGTGCTGTTCGACCTCACCAAGCACGAGGATGCCGGGAATGCCGACTGGCGCATCGACGGGGCGTACAGCGACTACGCCTCGGCGCTGCGGGGCCTGGGCTACACCGTGCAGACGCTGACGGGCAGCGCCATCACGTCCACCGCCCTGAGCGGGGCGCGGGTGCTGGTGATCGCTGAACCGCAGAACCCCTTTTCCGACAGCGAGCGCGCGGCCATCCAGAGCTTCGTGCAGAACGGCGGGGGCCTGTTCATGATCAGCGACCACCGAGACTCCGACCGCGACAGCGACGGCTGGGACAGCCCGGAGGCCTTCGACGGCTGGGACGGCAGCACCCCGGCCAGCGTGGGAAGCAACCTCCAGCGCAGCCTGGACAGTGACACCCTGTTCGGCCTGCGGCATTCCTTCAACTCCAGTTTCAGCGACCCCGTCTACACGGCCACGCCCACCAGCCCCACGCACCCCATCGTGGTCGGCGGCGCGGGCAGCGGGGACGACGTGGCGAGCGCGGGCGTGTACGTGGGCACCAGCATCGACGTGCTGGGCGGCACCGGCGTGCTGGGCACGGGCGGCAGGACCTACCTGGGCGTGAACACGGTCGGCGCGGGCCGCGTGGCCGCCTGGGGCGACACCAGCACCTTCAGCGACGGGACGTTCAGCGACGGCACCACGAACCAGTACCAGAACTGGGGGAACCTCAGCAACGCCAACCTCGGAAAGAACGTGGTGCGCTGGCTGGCCGGCGACCTGTAGTTCGTCTCGTCCTTCCCGCGCCGCCCTGAACCTGTGAAACCATAGGTTCAATGGGTGAGGTTCACGCGGAGGTCTATCTGCTGGTGGCCGGGGTGCTGCTGCTGGTGAGCCTGGTGGTCAGCCGGCTGGGCGGGCGGCTGGGCATTCCGGGACTGCTGCTGTTTCTGGGCGTGGGGATGCTGGCGGGGACCGACGGGCTGGGCATCCAGTTCAGCGACTACCGCTTCGCGCAGGTGCTGGGCACGGTGGCGCTGTGTTTCATCCTGTTTCAGGGCGGGCTGACCACCCACTGGGGCGAGACGCGCCCCGTGATCCGGCGCGGCCTGAGCCTGGCGACGCTGGGCGTGCTGATCACGGCGGGCGTGATGGCGACCTTCGCGCATTTCGCCCTGGGGTGGCCCTGGCTGGCGGGCTGGCTGCTGGGCGCGGTGGTCAGCAGCACCGACGCCTCGGCGGTCTTCAGCGTGCTCAAGGAGCGGGCGCTGGGCCTGAAGGGCGACGTGGCCCCGCTGCTGGAGTTCGAGTCGGGCGGCAACGACCCGATGGCCGTCTTTCTGACGTTGGGGATTCTGGAGCTGATCGCGCATCCCGGTATGGGCGTACTGGACATCGTGCCGCTGTTTGTGCGGCAGATGCTGATCGGCGCGCTGGCGGGCGCGGTGCTGGGCCGCGCGGCGCTGTGGCTGCTCAACCGCCTGCAACTCCAGTTCGAGGGGCTGTACTCGGTCCTCAGCCTGGCACTGGCGCTCACCATCTTCAGCGGGGCGGCGGTGGCGGGGGGCAGCGGCTTTCTGGCGATCTATATCGCGGGCGTGATTCTGGGCAATGCCGACTTCATCCACAAGCGCAGCCTGCTGGCCTTTCACGACGGGCTGGCGTGGCTGATGCAGGTGGCGATGTTCCTCACGCTGGGGCTGCTGGTCAACCCGCGCGAGCTGCTGCCGACGGCGGGGCTGGCGCTGGCCTGCGCGCTGGTGCTGGTCTTCGCAGCGCGCCCCATCAGCGTGTACCTCAGCCTGGCGGCCTCCCCCATGCCGCTGAACCAGAAGACGATGGTGGCCTGGGTGGGCCTGCGCGGGGCGGTGCCGATCGTGCTGGCGACCTTTCCGCTGCTGGCGGGCGTGCCGCAGGCGCAGATGCTCTTCAACGTGGTGTTCTTTATCGTGCTGACCAGCGTGCTGCTCCAGGGCACCACCCTGACCCTGGTGGCCCGCCTGCTGGGGCTGCGCGAAGCCCTGCCCGTGCCCAGCGTGAACCCCATCACCTACACCCCCACCGGCCACAGCAAGAACGCGATGGTGGAGGTCGAGGTGCAGCGGGGCAGCGACGCCGACGGCCAGCGCATCGTGGACCTGCACCTGCCCCCCGAGGCCCTGGTGATCCTGATCCACCGCGGCGGCGAGTTCCTGATTCCCAAGGGCGCAACCCGCCTGGAGGCGGGCGACAGCCTTCAAGTCCTGGCCCGCGAGGACGAACTGCGCGAGGTACGGCGGCGGCTGGGAACGTGAAGCAAATCTGTGCCCAGATGACCAGCCGGGCAGGTATGCTCCGGCCATGCGAAAGGGAGCCGTTCTGTTGCTGACGATGCTGGCGGGTGGGGCGCTGGCACAAACTTCCATCCCCTACATCCCCGGGACCAACGTGGCCTACGACAAGGCTCAGGACCCCACCACCCGCCGGAACACCAGCACCGTGTATATCGACGAGCTGGCGGGTACGAACAACCCCACCTCCGTGCAGTTCGTGTGCCGCGGCGGCGTTCCCCTCTTCTTCCTGACGGCCCAGGTGCCCCTGGTCACGCAAGACGAGTACAACGAGGGACTGACACCCGACCTGCTCTATCAGGTGGACACCCAGGCCCCCCGCACTGCCAAGACGCTGGGGGCCACGGTCAACGGTGATCCTGATCCGGCCAGCCTGTCCGCTCAAAAGGACTTTGACGCCGTGCTGCTGAATGCTTTCAAGAGTGCCCGCAACCAGGTGGTGCTGCGGGTCCAGCGCACCGGCCAGCCCGAGGTCCGCTACACCTTCCCGGTCAAGGGCTTCAATCAGGCGCTGAACCTCGTCAACAACTGCAAGTAACGGCCCGCCCACATATCGCGCCGGGAACATGAAGCAAATCTGTCTGTGCCGGGGCAGCCGGGCCGTTATGCTCCGCTCATGAGAAAGGGAGCCGTTCTGTTGTTGACAGTGCTGGCGGGTGGAGCGCTGGCAGACACCTACATTCCGGGGACGACCGTGTCCTACAGCAAGACCAAGGACCCCATCACCGACGCCAACACCAGCACCGTCTATCTGGACGAGGTCAACGACACGGTCAACAAGACCTACGTGGAACTGTCCTGCCAGAAGGGCGGCTTCGTGTTCTACCTCAACACCAAGGACCCGCTGTACACCCTGGCCGACTACAAGGCCGAGACGACGCCCAGCATCACCTACCGTATCGATGCCCTCCCCGCGCGGACGGTGCAGACCGTCTCGGTGGGCGGTGAAGACAAGCCCGTCCTCACGGCGCTGGCGGTTCCCGACGAACTCGACCCGCAGATGCTGGCGGCCTTCAAGTCGGCGCGCAGCAAGGTCCTGATGCGCGTGAAGCGCAGCGACGGGCGCGAACTCACCTACACCTTCCCGGTCAAGGGGCTGCCCCAGGCCCTTCAGGCCGTGAACAACTGCAAGTAAGACTGATTCCGATTGAAGGGTGTTGAAAACACCCGGAAATCCGACCAGAGGGAGAAGGAACAAGGGCGGATTTCGGGAGATGGATGAACAGGCGGTGCCCTCCCGACTGTTCAGGAATTGGACGGCAGCGCGAGAAGGAGCAAAACGGATTCCGGCTGCAAGGCTGACCCCTCAGCCCGAGTCTCCGGCCGGAGGGAAAGTGCGGCTTGTGTCCGCGTCCTCCCTGCAAAGACACCCTGCCCACCGGATTCGGGCGGGGTGTTACCGTACCTGCATGACCACCGCCGAGCCGTCCATCACCGGGCAGGCCGCCGTGCGCGACACGGCCGTCTTCGACCTGATTCAGCAGGAGGCCGAGCGCCAGCGCGTGGGCCTGGAACTGATCGCCTCCGAGAACTTTTGCAGCGCCGAGGTGCGCGCCGCGCAGGGCAGCGTGCTGACCAACAAGTACGCGGAGGGCTACCCCGGCAAGCGCTGGTACGGCGGCTGCGAGGTGGTGGACGAGGTCGAGCGCCTCGCCATCGGGCGTGCCCGGGAACTGTTCGGGGCCGAGTGGGCCAACGTGCAGCCGCACTCGGGCAGCAGCGCGAACCTGGCCGTCTACAACGCGCTGCTCGAACCCGGCGACACCGTGCTGGGCATGGACCTCTCGCACGGCGGGCACCTGACGCACGGCAGCCCGGTGAACTTCTCGGGGATGCGTTACCGGATCGTCGGCTACCAGGTGAATCCCGAGACCGAACTGATCGACATGGAAGAAGTGCGCCGCCTCGCGCACGAGCACCAGCCGAGGATGATCATCGCAGGGGCGAGCGCCTACAGCCGCACGATTGACTTCGCCGCCTTCCGCCAGATCGCGGACGAGGTGGGAGCGCTGCTGTTCGCGGACATCGCGCATATCGCGGGCCTGATCGCGGCGGGCGTGCATCCCAACGCGCTGCCGCACGCGCACGTGGTCGCCAGCACCACCCACAAGACCCTCAGAGGCCCGCGCGGGGGCATCATCCTCAGCAACGACCCCGAGATCGGCGCGAAGATCGACCGGGCCGTCTTCCCCGGCTACCAGGGCGGGCCGCTCGAACACGTGATCGCCGCCAAGGCCGTCGCGTTCGGGGAGGCGCTCCAGCCCGAGTTCCGGGAGTACGCCGCGCAGATCATCCGCAACGCGCAGGCGCTGGCCGGGGCCTTTCAGGAGCGGGGCTACCGGGTGGTGTCGGGGGGCACCGACAACCACCTCTTCGTGCTCGACCTGCGCCCCCAGGGCCTCAACGGCACCAAGGCCACCCGGCGGCTCGACGCCAACGACATCACCATCAGCAAGTCCACCCTCCCTTTTGATACCGAAAAGATTCTGCACGGCGGCGGCATCCGCATCGGTACGCCCGCCGTCACCACACGCGGCATGAAGGAGGCGGACATGCAGACCGTCGCGGACCTGATCGACCGTGCCCTGAAGGGTGAGGACGTGAAGGCGGCAGTTCACGCCTTTGCCGGGGGCTTCCCCATTCCCTGAAGCGCCCCCCGCCACGGCCCCCCGGTTCCCGGCCGGGGGGTCTTGTGCTGCCAGGATTCTGTGAGATTTCTCCCGTTAGCCTGGGGGATATGGACCGCCCCTTCTCCGGAGAGCACGAGACTCTCCAGGCCCTGTCCCTCCAGCTCACCCGCCTGGGTCTGACGGCACCCGACCTGGGCAGCGCGATGCAGCCCGTGCTGGACGCGCTGGTGAGCCAGACGGCGGCGATAGGGGCGGGCTACTTCCAGTTGCAGGACACCTCGCTGGCCTACCACGCGCGGGCGGCCAGCGGCGAGCTGCCCGAGGGACCGCTGATGGAGGCGCTGCTGGCCCACGGCCTGTCGCCCGAGGTGCCACTGGTGCGCCTCCTGCAAGACTCCGACTCGGTGCTGTTTTTCGAGGACACCCGCGCGGCCCCGGCGGCGGCGGGCTTTCCCGAGCTGGGCGTGCTGGCGCTGACCGCCGCGCCCGTCCACGACCAGCGCGGGCGGCTGGTGGGCACGCTGCTGACGCACGTCTTCACGCCGCACGCCTGGACGCCGGAGGAGCGGCACCTGGTCCGCACCGTCACCGGCCTGCTGACGCTGCTGGCCGCCCGCCTGGACGCCGAGGAGCGCGAGCGCGAGGCCCACGAGAGTGCGCTGCGTGCCCTGGGCCTGATGTTGGAAGCCCGGGACGCCGAGACGCACGGCCACACCGACCGGGTCACGGCGCTGGCGCTGCGGCTGGGGGAGGCGCTGGGCCTGGACCGCGCGGCGTTGCGCGACCTGCGCTGGGGAGCCTACCTGCACGACATCGGCAAGATCGGCATGCCCGACGCCATCCTGCACCACCCCGGCCACCTGGACACGGGCAGCCGGGCGCGGATGCAGGCACACGTCACCGAGGGTGCGCGGCTGGCCGGGCAGCTTTCCTTTCTGCCCCGCGCCGCGCTCGACGTGATCGCCGCGCACCACGAATGCTGGGACGGCAGCGGCTACCCCCACGGCCTGGCCGGGGACGCCATTCCCCTGCACGCCCGCATTTTCGCCGTGTGCGACGTGTACGACGCCCTCACCAGCGTCCGCCCCTACAAACCGGCCTGGACGCACGCGGAGGCCGCCGCGCACCTGGAGAAGTGCAGCGGCACCCACTTCGACCCGGCCGTCGTGGCCGCGCTGCTCGGCGTGCTGGAGCAGGACCGGGGTGCGGGCCGCCCTATCCCGGCAGCAGGGTCAGCAGGGTAAGTTCCGGCTCGCACAGGTTGCGAAAGGGCAGCCCGCTGGTGCCCAGGCCCCGGCTGACGTAGGCGGGCGTGCCATAGGCACCCGTGACCCAGCCCATCGCGTAGCGCTGGCCGTAGCGGCTGGGCACCACCGGGGCACCCAGCAGGGGCAGCCGGATCTGGCCGCCGTGCGTGTGGCCGCACAGGACCAGCCCCACCGGGCCGGGCAGCTCGGGGAGGAGGTCGGGGTTGTGGCTCAGCAGCAGCGTGGCCCGCTCCCCGGCCCCCGAGAGAGCGGCGGCGGCGTCCGGCTGGCCGCAGATGAAGTCGTCCACGCCGCCCACCCATAGGTCGGGGCGCACGGCCTGCCCGGTGTTGCGCAGCACCGCGATGCCCGCGCGGGCAAAGGCGGCGGTGAGGTTCTGGCGGTGGGCCGGCCAGTCCTGCCCCACCTCCTCCTGCCCGAAGCTGCCGTAATCGTGGTTGCCCCACACCCCGTAGACGCCCAGCGGTGCCCGCAGCCGCGCGAGTTCGGTCAGCAGCGGCGCGGGGTCCGCCCCGGCGCGGGTGTCCAGAAAGTCCCCGCCGAGCAGGATCAGGTCGGGGCGTGCGGCGTTGGCCGCGTCCACCCAGGCCCGCACCCGGCCCGCGAAGACGTACAGGCCGTAGTGCAGGTCGGTCAGAAAAGCCACCCGCAGCGGCGCTTGCAGCCCCGGCAGCCGCCGCGACTCGCGCACGGTGCCGAAGCGGGCCGCCTGCGCCCAGCCCGCGCCGCCCAGCGCCCCGGCCGCCAGCCCGCCGCCCAGCAGGCCACGCAGCAGCCGGCGACGGGTGAGGTGCGGGGAGGGGGAAGCGGTGCTCATGCCCGCAAGGTAGCGGGCCAGCGTGAGAGGGCCGTCGCCCAAAAGGTGCAGGGGGCGGAGTTCTGGCGGGTAGGGTTGCGGCTTTCCTGGCCTGCGCCCTTCTCACCGGGGTGGCGGGCTAGACTGCCCCCATGACCTGGGCCGGTGACCTGCTGGTGGTGGACGTGCTGGACGAGGACGCGGGCCTCGCGGACGTGGAGGACGCGCGGGGCCGCACGTACCAGCTTCCCGCCGAGTGGCTGCCCGGCGTGCGCGACGGCGCGGCCTACCGGGTGACGGTGGCGGCCGGGGGCGTGACCTTTACCCCCGACCCTGACGGTGCCCGTCTGCTGCGCGAGCGGAGCAAGCAGACATTGCTGGATTTCTCAGACGAACCGGGAGAGGGAACCTCATGACCCGCCCCGTCGTCATCATCCCCGACCTGCACGGGCGGGCCGACCTGCTGGCGGAGGCCGTGGCCCACATCGAGGCGACGCTGGGGCCGCAGGCGCACCTGCTCAGCCTGGGGGACACGCTCGACCGCGGACCGCAGAGCCTCGCCAGCGCGGAGTTGCTGCTCGACCTGCACCGCCGGGGGCGCGCCACCCTCCTGATGGGCAACCACGAGCGTATGGCGCAGGAGGGGTTGCAGTGGTACCGCCAGTACCTCACCTCGGGGGAGCTGGCCGACTACCGCCGCGCGATGGAGGGCCTTCAGTGGTGGATGGGCAACGGCGGCCAGAGCGTGCGCCGCGAGGCGGGCACCCTGACGCTGGAGCAGTTTCCGCCCGTGCTGGCCGAGTACCTCGACACCCTGGTGCGGGTGGTGTACGTGACGGAGGACGGCGAGCTGCACCGGACGCTGCCCGGGGAACCCAGCGTGCTGGTCGCCCACGCCAGCCCCCCGGTGAAGCACCCCCAGTACCCCAGCCCCGAGTCGGCGGCGCTGTGGCTGCGGCCCTTCGAGGGTCCCTTCCCACTGCCCGAGGGCGTGACCTACAGCGTTCACGGGCATACCCCCGTGCGCGTGCCGGTGCGGCTGGGCCGGCATCTGTACCTGGACCTGGGGGCCTACGAGACGGGCCGCCTCGCCCTGCTGACCGTCCACGTGACCGGGCGGCCCGAGGTGACGGTGCTGGAGGGGCCGGGCAATCCGGGGGCCGCCCGCCGGTTTCCCAGCTTCGGTGAACCCCTGACCACCCGGACCATTTCCCTGACGGGGAGGCGAGCATGAGCAAACGCAGTCAGGCGGCGCAGCGGCTCAGGCCCCTGTGGGACGAACTGCGCGCAGGCGACCCGCAGGCCGTCCACGAGGCCCGCAAGCTGACGCGGCGCGCCCAGGCCGAGCTGCGCGTGGCGGAGGCAGGGGGCAAAACCGAGCGGGCCTGGCGCGACCTGCGCCGCGCCGCGGCCCCTCTGCGCGACCACGACGTGGCGGGCGGGCACCTGCGGGACGCCCTGGTCGAGCTGAGTGTGCCCGAAGAAACACTGGCCTACTTCGACCGCATCTGGGCCGACCGTCGGGCGGCGCTGCTGGCCGGGACCACCTGGCCCGGACGCCCGCCCGCCTTTGACCTGAGCCGTGGCTGGAAGGGCCGGGCACGGCGGCTGGTGCAAAAGGACGGCCGGAAACTGCGGCGCGAGGGGGAAGCCGCGCTGGCGAGCGGGGACCCCGAACAGTGGCACGCCTGGCGCAAACGCCTCAAGCGCTACCGCTACACCCTGGCCCTGCTGGAGGAGGTGCCGCCCGCCCTGACCGGGACGCTGGAGGCCCTGGGCCGCCTTCAGGACGCCGAGGTAGTGCTGGGCCTGCTGCACGCCGACCCCGACCTCCTGCGCTACGAGCGCGCCCGCCTGATCGCCCGCGAGGAGGTGGCGCGCCAGGCGGCGCGGGAGCAGGTGCGCGAGCTGTTCCCGGCGCTGGCGGCGCAGCTTTCCGAACCCGACCGGCAGGCCCAGGAGCAGGCCGGGGCGTGAGCGAGCGCGGCCACGGGCACGAGGAGCACGGGGGGCACAGCCAGGGGGGGCACAACCACGGGGCGAATGCCAGCGCCCGGCAGCTCCGCATGGCGCTGCTGCTCACGGGCGCGTTTCTGGTGGTGGAGGTCGTCTACGCTTTCGTGTCGGGCAGCCTCGCGCTGCTCTCGGACGCTGGGCACATGCTCACCGACGTGGCGGCGCTGGCCCTCTCGCTGTTTGCCATCCGCCTGGGGGAGCGGCCCGCCGACCGCAAGCGCACCTTCGGCTACCGCCGGACCGAGATTCTGGCGGCGGCGCTAAATGCCGGGGCGCTCTTCGCCATCGGCATCTATATTCTGGTGGAGGCGTATGGGCGGCTGCGGGAGCCGGTGGCGGTGCAGACCACGCCCATGCTGATCGTGGCGGTGCTGGGTCTCCTCGTGAACCTCATCAGCGCGCGCATCCTGGCCGGGGGCGCGGGGGGCAGCCTGAACGTGAAGTCGGCGTACCTGGAAGTCCTGGGCGACCTGCTGGGGTCGGTAGCCGTCATCGCCGGGGCGCTGATCATCCGCTTCACCGGCCTGACCTGGGTGGACCCGGTGCTGGGTGCCCTGATCGGCCTGTGGGTGCTGCCGCGCACCTGGACACTGCTCAAGTCCAGCGTGAACGTGCTGCTCGAAGGCGTGCCGGAGGGCCTCGACCTGGACGCCCTGCGCTCGGATCTGCGCGCCCTGCCCGGCGTGCAGGAGGTCCACGATCTGCACGTCTGGAGCGTCACCAGCAGCCAAAACAACCTCACCGCCCACCTCGTCAGCGCCGAGGCCCCGGCTGGCCTGCTGCCCCAGGTGCATGAGGTCGCGGAACGTTACGGCATCGAACATACGACGGTGCAGGTGGAACCGGAGGGCGTCCACGCGGGCCACGAGGGGCATCTGCACCCTTGAGCTTTTACTCCCTCCCCCGCAAGGGGGGAGGGTTGGGGAGGGGGGTGGCAGCCCCAGGCTGCCCAAGCCCCTCCACCCGCCCCAACTCCTCCGGCGTATCCACATCCACCAGCAGAACGGCGGGAAACCGCAGCGTGACCGCCTCCCCCCCATGCTGCCGCAGCAACCCACGCGGCCCGTGGTCGGCATCGGGCAGCTCGCGCAGGGAGGGCAACAGGTCGGCGCGGAACAGGTGCGGCGGGGCGCGCACGGCCTCTCCTTCCCGGTCGCCATACTCGGCCAGCACCAGGGGTGCGCCCGTCTCGCGGAAGGCGGCCCGCAGGCGCGCGTGAACCTCAGAAGTCAGCAGCGGCATGTCGGCCAGCGCGAAGTGGGCAGCGGCCACACCGGGTGGCAGGGCGTTCACGGCGACGCGGAAGGAACTGGCGAGGCCCCGCGCTGGGTCCGGATTCTCGGCAAAGGTGAAGGGGAGGTCCACCAGCGCCGCCCGCACTCCCTCCCCCACCTCGCCCGGTGGAGCCACCGCCAGGAGAACGTCGAAGCCTCCCCCGGCGAGCGCGAGCGCGGCGTGGCGCACCAGCGGCAGCCCATGCAGGGGGACGAGCTGCTTGGGCTTCCCCATCCGGGTGCCCCGGCCAGCGGCGAGCAGCACGCCTGCGACGGGACCGGCGGGAGATTCGTGCATGTCTGGAGTGTACCGACCTGCGCGGTGGGGCAGAATGGGGGGAGCACCCACTCCAGGAGGTCTTTCCATGAAACTGAGTTACAGCGGTCAGGAACAGGTCAAGGCTCCCCCGGCAGCGGTCTGGGCCTTCGTGCAGGACCCCGAGCGGGTGGCGCGCTGCCTCCCCGAGGTGCAGGAGGTCGTGGTGCACGACCAGACCCACATGGACGCGACTGTGCAGGTGGGCGTGGGCATGGTGCGCGGCAAGTTCAAGTTCAAGATCGAGGTGCAGCCCGACGAGGCACAGAACCGCGTGAACGTGAAGGTGCAGGGCGGCGGCCTGGGCAGCGTGGTGGACCTGACGGCGGGCGCGAACGTCGTCGACAACGGCGACGGCACCACCACCCTCGACTGGACCGGCGACGCGACCATGCGCGGCCCGGTGGCGACGGTGGGCGGGCGCGTGCTGGACGCACAGGCACAGAAACTCATCGTGCGGACCTTCCAGAACATGAGCGCGCAGGTGGAGGCCCGCTCCGGCACCCTGGCGTGACCCAGCCTCCCGCCTCCCCCGACCTGCGGGCCGCCTTCCGCGAACGCGGCTACGTGGCGGGCGACGCCCTCGTCACCTCCCTGCGGCTGGTGGTGGCGCTGGGGAGGCCCCTGCTGCTGGAGGGTCCGGCGGGTGTCGGCAAGACCGAGGCGGCCAAGACGCTGGCGGCGGCGCTGGGCACCCGCCTGATCCGCCTCCAGTGTTACGAGGGGCTGGACGCGCAGGCCGCCCTGTACGAGTGGAACTATGCCCGGCAGCTCCTGCACCTGCGCGCCGCCGAGGTGGGCGGGCGGGCCGTGACCGACGCCGACCTCTACGGCCCCGAGTTCCTGATGCAGCGCCCGCTGCTGGAGGCCATCCGCCAGGACGTCTCCCCCGTCCTGCTGATCGACGAGGTGGACCGCGCGGACGACGCCTTCGAGGCCTTTTTGCTGGAGCTGCTGGCCGAGTGGCAGGTGACGGTGCCGGAGCTGGGCACCCTGACGGCCACCGCGCGCCCGCACGTCCTGCTGACCAGCAACCGCGCGCGCGAGCTAAGTGACGCGCTGCGCCGCCGCTGCCTGTACCTGTGGGTGGACTACCCCACGCCGGCGCAGGAGCTGGACATCGTGCGGGCCAGGCTGCCGGGCATCGGGGAGGCGCTGGCCGCCCAGGTCACGCGGGCGGTCCACGCCCTGCGCGAGCTGCCGCTGGGCAAGCCGCCCGGCGTGGCCGAGACGCTCGACTGGGCCGCCGCCCTGGTCGCCCTGCACCGCGACTGGCTCGACGCGGAGGCGCTGGACCTCACCCTGGGGGCCGTGCTGAAGCTGCACGAGGACCAGGTGCTGGCCCGCGCGACCCTGAACAAGCTCGCCGCGCCGTGACCGTTCCCGCCGTAGGTGACCTGGGCGAAAGGGTGGTGGCCCTGGCCGCGCACCTGCGCGCCGCGCACGGCTTCCGGGTCGGGCCGGGCGAGGCGGCGGCGGCCCTGGCCGCGCTGGGGGCGGTGGACCTGGGCCAGCCCCGCGAGGTCCGCGACGCCCTGCGGGCCGTGCTGACCGCCCGCCGCGAGGAGGGACCCCTCTTCGACGCGGCCTTCGACGCCTTCTTCGGGCGGGCCGAACCGCCCCCGCCCCGGCTGCCGCCCCTGCTCCCGCAGACGGACGCCCCCCTGCCCCCTCCCCCGTCCGAGCGACCGGGCGAGGCAGGAAAAGAGCGGCGCGTGCCCGGTCAGGCGCAGGCAGAAGGTATGGAGGAGGAAGTGGGCAGTGCCTCCGCTCGCCCCACGCCCGACCGCGAGACAGAGGGCGCGCCGGATGGACCTCCCCAGCGCCTCACCACCCGCCTGAGCCGGGATGCGGGAGCGGGCGGGCAGGTGGACGCCCCCGGCGACGACCTGCCGGAGCTGCTGCGGGCGGCGGGGGCACTGGTGCGGGCGGCAGAACTGGGGCGGGCGCGGCGGCTGACCCCGCAGGCCCGCGGCCCACGGCTGGACACGCGGCGCACCCTGCGCGCGGCCGCGCGCACGGCGGGCGACCCTGCGCGGCTGCGCTGGCTGGGCCGTCCCCGCCGCGCGCCCCGCTTTCTGCTGGTGCTGGACGGCAGCCGCAGCATGGGCGGGAGCGCCAACCTGCTGCTGCGTTTCGCCTTTGCCCTGCACCTGCGGGCGCGGCGGGTGGAGGTCTACGCCTTTTCCACCGGCCTGACCCGCCTGACGCCCCTGCTGCGCGCCGCGCGGCCCGGCCAGGGGCTGCACCTCCCCGACCTGGGGGACGCCTGGGGCGGCGGGACCCGCATCGGGGAAAATCTGCTGCGGCTGGCCCGCGAGGAACGCGCCCGCGTGAACCGCGACACGGTGGTCCTGATCCTGAGTGACGGGCTGGACACGGGCGACCCCGAGGTGCTGACCCGCGCCCTGCATGACCTGGGGGCGCGGGCGGGCCAACTGGTGTGGCTCTCGCCGCTGGCCGCCCTGCCCGGTTACCAGCCGGTCCAGCGCGCGGTGCGGGCGGCCCTGCCGCATCTGGACGCCTTTCTCCCCGCCGGGGGCCTGCGGGACCTGGCGGCGCTGGGGCAGCGGCTGCGGAAGTTGCAGATCAATAATTAAGGCTAAATGAAGCCAATCCCGTAAGGATCCTCACATAGTTCACAGTAACGATGAATGAGCCAGAGCGGGCGCGCCCTGTGGCAAAGGAGCAGATCATGCCAGAGCAACACCCGCTTCAGACCGGCTGGGACCTGACCGAGCCGCGTCCCGCCGTCGCTGCATTTCTGGGCACCCTGCCCGCCAGGCCTCAACTCCTCGCCCTGGGAGAACCGACACATCTCCTCGACGCCTTCCCGGCCTGGCGCAACCGTCTTTTCCGCATCCTGGTCGAGGATCACGGCTTCCGTTCCATCGCCCTTGAAAGTGACATCATCGCCGGGCAGCGGGTGAATGCCCACGTCACGTCGGGCCAGGGCACCCCAGGGCGGCACTCCGTTACGTTGCCGCGTGTCCTGGGCGGCAACTCCACTGCGCGCCGCCCTCATCACGGCTTCTCACTCCGTTCGGCTCAGAAAGGTTCGGCAACCTTTCTGAGTACCGCCCTGGAGGAAGTCATGCAGACGGGCTTCAGCCATGGCTTCGGTGCCGTGAAGGCCAACCGGGAACTGGTCGAGTGGATGAGGGACTTCAATGCGGGTCGCAACCCTGCCGACCACCTGCGCTTCTACGGCTTCGACGCGCCCCTGGAGAATCTGTGGGCGGCCAGCCCGCGTGCCAGCCTGCTCGCCCTGCACGCGTTCCTGACCGCACATCTGGGCAAGTTGCCCGTGGACACGGCCACCCTGGAACAGCTCTGCGGTGAAGACACCCGCTGGACCAATCCGGCGGCAGGAATGGACGCGGCGGAGTCCATCGGCAACAGCGGGGAAGCGCGGCAACTCCGGTGGCTGGCCGACGACCTTTGCACCCTCCTGCGAACCGAAACGCCGGGACTGGCTGCACAACCGGAGTTCTGGGAAGCGAGGCTACATGCCCGCACGGCGACGGGCCTGCTGCTTTACCACGCCGTGCTTGCCGACCCCGCGCCCAACCGCGTGGCGCGAATGCTGGCGCTGCGTGACCTGCTGATGGCCGACCATCTCAGCGACCTGGCCGAGCGTGAGCAGGAGCGTGGGCCGACTCTGGTGTTTGCCCACAACGCCCACTTGCAACGCAACATCAGCACGATGAGGATGGGAGAGACGCGCCTGGAGTGGTGGAGCGCGGGAGCGCATGTCAGCCTGCGCCTCGGCCAGCAGTACGCCTTTATCGCCAGCGACCTCGGCGCAGCGCCCGCAAAAGGCATCGAGGAACCTGGCCCGGACACCTTGCAAGGTGTGCTGATGAACCTCGCCGGCCCGGTGTCCCTGGTGGCCTCCCGGGAACTGACCACCGCACTCCCCCAGGATCTGACCAGAAGAACGGACGTTCCTCCCCGCGCCGGCTATTTCCCCCTGGCCGCGCAAGACCTGCCCCTCACGGACGGCGTGCTGTTCGTGAAGAACGCCGCGAACTGAGCAGACCAGGCCCGCCGCGACCCTGCCCCGCACCCTTTTCAGCGGTCCAGGCGGAAGATCCTCAGGTCTGGCGCGGGCCGCCCCAGGATGCGGTCGGTCAGCAGCCGCGCGGCCTGCACGCTGTAGGTGATGCCATTGCCCCCGTAGCCCAGCGCGAACAGCAGGCAGGGGCTGCCCGGCTTCGGTCCGATGTAGGCCAGACCGTCCTTCGTCTCGCCGAAGGTGCCCGCCCAGGCGTAGGCGACTTCTGTCTCCAGGCCGGGCAGCAGCCGCTCCAGCTTGCGCTCCAGGCGGCGCTGCTTGCCCGGCAGGGCGCGGTCGCGGCGGGCCGGGTTGTGGTGGGGGTCGTCCTCGCCGCCGACCAGGACGCGGCCGTCGGGGGTGGTGCGGGCATACAGGTAGGGGCGGGCGGTTTCCCACAGCAGGCAGCCGGTCGGCCAGGGCTGCTGCCCCTGCGCGAGTGGTTCGGTCACCAGGGCGTAACTGTTCCTGAGCTGCGCGAGCTGCTTCCCGGCAAAGCGTTCCGCCTCGTACCCGGCGGCGACCACCACGTGCCCAGCCCGCACCCGCACGCCCCGGTCCGTGTGGGCTGTGTACCCCTGGTCTTCCTCGTCCAGCCGGGTCACCTCGGTCCGGTCGTGGACACGCGCACCGCGTGAACGGGCACGCCCCAGCAGATGCTGCGCGAGGCGGTAGGGGTCCACCGCCGCCCCCGCCGGGCTGAACAGGGCGGCGGGCGCACCGAGGCCGAAGCGTTCCCTGACCTCCCGCGCGTCCAGGAACTCCACCTCCAGCCCGGCCTGCGCGCGGGCTGCGCATTCCTCACGCAGCGTCCGCACGTCGCGGCGGCGGGAAGCGTAGTAGAGGCTGCCGGGCCGCAGAAAGCCGCAATCGTCAGGCAGTTCGCGCGTCAGGGCCTCTGTCAGGTCGATGGCCTCGCGGCAGAGCTGATAGGCCCGGTCGGCGTCACCCCGGCCAATCATGCGCCGCAGGTCCACCAAGTGGGTATCAATCTCGTATTGCAGCAGCGCGGTGCTGGCACTGGTGCTGCCGAAAGCCGCGTCGCGGCGGTCCAGCACCACCACGTCCAGCCCCGCCCCCGTCAGGGCGTCGGCCAGCAGCGCCCCGGTAATGCCCGCGCCGATCACCAGCACGTCGGCGCGCTCGTCTGCCGTGAGGGGCGGATAGGTGTGCATCAGGCCGTTCTTGAGGGGCCAGTAGGCCGTGCCGCTGCGGAGGTCCATAGGTCCCGACTCTAGCTAGCCCAACAGTCAGCAAACTGTACGGTTCAGGAAAGTTCGGCGGACCGGGACAGACGAACGCCCCCGCCAGGAGCAGGGGCGTGTGAGGGGAGCAGAACGGGTCATACCAACTTGCTCTGATTCCAGAACATCCGGACAAAACACCGGATGTTCTTCCATCGCCGCAAGCTGGTATTTTCTTACTCTCGCTCCGCTCGGGTTCGTCTACGACTCACCTTAAGTTGGTATCAGAACCAGCGGCGGCGGGTCTTCTGTTTCCCGCCCAGGCGGCGCTCGGCCTGCCCCAGCAGGAAGTCGAGGGCACGGTCGCGCTTGCGGAGCTTGGTGTACTTGCCGCGTTTGGCCTGCTGACGGCGGCGCGCCAGGCTGATCACTTCCAGGGCGATGGGCGCGTAGACCATCCATTTGCTGAACTTGCTGCCGCGCGAACTGGTCTTCTTCATACCCTCCATTACGGCATCCGGGGCAGAAAAGTTGCTGAGGCGCGGCTCAAACGGGTTCACCTTGGGGCGGGGCGCAGTGGAGTGGACGCCTGAGACCTGCGGCAACGCAACGGAGCGCCGTCCTGGGGGAAAGTCAGGCGGCCCGGCCGCAGAACCGCCGCCGCCACGCCGCCCCTGAGCCGTCCGACCCTTTGACCCTTCCTGCCGCCTTTTTGCAGGAAGCCGGGCGTAGACTGAGGCATGACACAGACGGTGGACAGGGTGACGGGCCTGCGGGACCAGCTCGTCGCGTGGCGGCGGCACCTGCACATGCACCCGGAGGTGGGCTTCGAGGAACACGAGACGGCGGCGTACATCGAGGCCGAGCTGCGCCAGATGCCGGGCCTGACCGTCACCCGGCCCACCGCGACGAGCGTGCTGGCGGTCCTGCAAGGTGGCCGGCCCGGCCGGACTCTCCTGCTGCGGGCCGACATCGACGCCCTGCCCATCACGGAGGAAAATACCTTCGAGTTCCGCTCGCAAAGGGAGGGCGTGATGCACGCCTGCGGACACGATGGGCACACGGCGATTCTGCTGGGGGTGGCGAAACTTCTTTCCGAACACCCCGAGGAGGTGCCGGGCGAGGTCCGCATGATCTTCCAGCACGCCGAGGAAATCGGGCCGGGTGGGGCCGAGGAACTGGTCATGGAGACGGACCTGATGCGCGGCGTGGACGTGGTGACGGGCCTGCACCTGAGCAGCCAGCTTCCCGCCGGGATGGTCGCGGTGAAGCCGGGCGCGTTTATGGCCGCGCCCGACAGCCTTTACCTCACCATCAAGGGCAAGGGCGGGCACGGCGCGCACCCCGAGCAGGCCGTGGACCCCATCGCGGTGGGCGCGCAGGTGGTGACCAACCTCCAGCACGTGGTCAGCCGTCACGTGGCGGCGCTCGACGCGCTGGTCGTGTCCATCACGTACTTCCAGAGCGGCACCACCCACAACGTGATCCCCGACACGGCGATGCTCCAGGGCACGGTGCGGACCTTCGACCCGGAACTGCGCCAGCGCGCGCCGCAGCTGATCGAGCGCGTCATCAAGGGCATCACCGAGGCGCACGGCGCGACCTACGACCTGAAGTACGAGTTCGGCTACCGGCCCGTGATCAACACCGACTGGGTAGCAGAGCAGCTGCGGGACATCGCGCTGGAAACCGTGGGGGAAGAGCATTACCAGGACGCCCAGCCCACCATGGGCGGCGAGGACTTCAGCGCCTACCTCGAAAAGGCCCCCGGCGCGTACTTCAACGTCGGCTCGGGCAGTGACGAGCAGGACAGCCGCTGGCCGCACCACCACCCCCGCTTCACCCTCGACGAGGCCAGTCTGGAAACCGGCGTGCGGATGCTGCACGCCGCCGCGCTGCGCCTGACGCTGCCGCAGTAGGGCCAGCAGGAGGAGGACAGATGCTGCCGGAAGCCCTCGCCCGCCAGATCATCAGCGAGCACGGCCAGCACCCACGCGGCCGGGGCGAGATTGCCGGTGCCCCGCACGCCGCACTCGACAACCCCGGCTGCGGCGATCAGGTCACGGTCTGGGCACGGGTGGAGGGCGGGCGGCTGCTGGACGTGCGCTTTACCGGACGCGGCTGCGCGATCAGCCAGGCCAGCGCCAGTCTGATGACGCAGACGCTGACGGGCAAACCGCTGGCCGAGGCCCGCGACCTCGCCGCCCGTTACCGCGCGATGGTGCTGGGCGAGGCCCCGCCCGACCCGGCCCTGGGGGAGCTGGTGGCGCTCTCCGGGGTCAGCCGCCTGCACGCACGGCGCAAATGTGCGCTGCTGGCGTGGAACGCCCTGGAGGCGGCGCTGGCCGGGGGCTGAGGGCAGGGCTGAGCCGTTCTGCGCGGCGGTGTCCTGCGCCAGCCGCCCTCAGCGAAACGCGCCCGCGTGCCACAACCGCTCGAACAGGTCGGTCAGTTCGGGGTCGAACTGCGTGCCGCGCCCGGCGCGCAGGATGCCGAGGGCCTGTTCGGGCGGCATGGCCTGCTTGTAGGGCCGGGTACTCACCAGCGCGTCGTACACGTCGCACAGCGCGAACAGGCGGGCCAGCAGGGGAATGTCCTCACCGCGCAGGCCGTCGGGGTAGCCCCGGCCGTCCCAGCGTTCGTGGTGCGAGCGGATCACGCCGTGGGCCTCGGGGTGCAGAAAGGGAATGCGGGCGGCCAGCGTGGCCCCGAGCGCCGCGTGGCCCTCGACCACCTGACGCTCCTCAGGGGTCAGGGCACCGGGCTTGAGCAGCACCGTATCGGGAATCCCCAGTTTGCCGATGTCGTGCAGCACCGCGCCGTGGCGCAGGGCCGTCAGGCGGTCCCCGGACAGCCCCAGGGCAGCCCCGAAACGCCCGGCAAAGCGCAGCACCCGCTCGGTGTGCCCCTGCGTCTCGAAATCGCGGGTTTCCAGCGCGACCCCCAGGGTGGTCAGGGCAGCTTCCAGCGTGGCCCGCAACCCCTCCATGTAGGCGGTCCGTTCGAGCATCCGGGTCGCCACGCTCGCCAGGAGCAGGGCCAGGCTCTCGTCGTCCGGCAGAAAGGGCCGGGCCGCGTCGCGGGTCAGGATCAGGACCCCCAGCGGTTGCTGCTCGCCATTCAGCAGGGGCACGGCCATCATCGCGTCGCCCGCGAGCCGGTCCCGGCGGTACACGCGCCCATCCCCCCCTGTGTTCGCCACACGCAGCACCTGCCCCCTCGCCAGCGCCTCCCACGACAGCCCCTGGCCGCGCGGCAGGGACACCGGGCCAAGTTCCCGGTAGGTGCCCTCGGTGGCGACCGACACCAGTTGGTCGCCGGCCGGGTCATAGCGCAACAGGGTGGCCTGGGCCGCGTGCAGCAGGTCGATGGCCGTCTCGGTGAGCTGCTCCTCGGCCGACCGGCCCTGCGGGTCCGCGCCCAGTCTGGCGTGGAGCTGGCCCAGCAGCTCCAGTTCCCGCCAGCGCTCCTGAAGGTGCAGCAGCGCCGCGAGCTGCTGCGCGAACAGCCCCGCAAGTTCCACGCTCTGCCAGGTAAAGGCGTCCTCGGAGGTGAAGCTGTCCAGGTTCAGGTGCGCGATCACCTCGCCACCCAGCACCACGGGAAAGCAGAGGTCGGCGCGGATCTCGCTGCGCCGCCCGGCCCTCTCGAACACCGGGCCGGCGTCCCACAGCACCTCGTCGGCCCGCGCATAGACGCGCCGCAGCTCGTCGCTTTTCAGGATGCGGGCGGCCCCGGCCTGCCATTCCTCGCGGGAACGGCCATACCAGCGGAGCTGCGCCGCCTCGTCCATCCGCACGCCCAGCAATTCGGGCGCAAAGCCCACGGCCGCACACATGCGAAACGTCCGGCCCTCGCGGATACTCAGTGACCCGGCCTCGGCCCCGTCCACCGCCGCCACCGCCAGGTGCAGCAGTTCGCGCCAGTCCTCGTCCCGGAGGGTGCGCCGCTCGCTCAGCAGGGCGATGGTGGTTCTCAGCGCGCGCCACAGCGAGTGCCGGGGTTGCAGCGGCGTGAGCGGCACCGGCGGCCCGCCGCCATCCGCCGCCGCTTCCGGCGTGACCGGGGGGCGCGTCACCGCCTCACTGACCACCAGACGGTCGCGGCCATTCGTCTTGGCGAGGTAGAGGGCCTCATCGGCACGCTGGAACAGGGCGCTCGGGGTGTCGTCCGGACAGCGGGTGCTCATGCCTGCCGACAGGGTGACGCCGGTGTAGCCCACCAGAACCTGCGGAACACGGCGGCGCAGTTCCTCGATCAGGGCGCGGGTCCGCGCCTCGCTCCCCGTGCCGGCCAGCAGCGCGAATTCCTCGCCGCCGATGCGGTAGGCGCGCAACTGCGCCGGGTCCTGCTCGCGCAGCAGCCGGCCCAGTTGTTCCAGCACCCGGTCGCCGGCCGCGTGGCCGTACAGATCGTTGACGGCCTTGAAATGGTCCACGTCGAGCAGGACCAGTTGATGGCCGGCCGCCAGCGCCGTGAGGTCGTTGTCGAAGCGCCGCCGGTTGCCCAGCCCGGTCAGGGGGTCGGAGAGCGCCTCGGCGCGCAGCTGGTGGGCCAGACTCAGCAGCCGCAGCCGCGACTGGAAAATCCCCAGCGCCAGCACCAGACCCAGCGTGCTGAACGACAGCCCCGGCAGATACACAGCAGGAAAAACGGCGCGGCCCTGCGGCGTGAGCAGCAGCGCCAGGCTCAGCCCCAGAAACGGGACCGGGGCCAGCCACACCTGCCGCAGGTTCAGGCGCGCTCCCACCACATGCGGGCGCATCAACCCGGTCAGCAGCACCACGCTCAGGCCGTTGGCCGCCGCCACACCCGCCGCCACATGGTCTTCAAGAAACCGCAGGGCCAGCGCCGGCAAAAACGCCAGCGCGCCCACGCCCACCCCATAGCGCAGCGTCACCAGCGCGACCACCACGAAACGCAGGTCCACCCTGAAGGCCCCGAAGGGCGTGGAATAGACCATCAGCAGGCAGATGATCAGCGCCGCCAGCACCACCCGCAACACGTCCTCGCTCAGGCGGGGGCGCACCGGCCACTCGCGGAACGTGAGACTCACCAGAAACGCGCAACTGATCAGCAGGCAGAGGTTGAGCAGCATTCAGGGGCACTCCGGGCAGCAGCAAGGCGAGGCAGGAGACCGGGAGGCCCTCATTCTTACCAGGGCACGCGGCTCATGACCATCAGCGGCTGCGCAGCGTGTTCTGCACCGCGCTCATGAACTCGGCGCGGGTGCGGGCGTCTTCCTTGAAGATGCCGCGCATGGCGCTGGTGGTGGTGCTGGAGTTCTGCTTCTGCACGCCGCGCATCGCCATGCACAGGTGGACGCCCTCCATCAGCACCGCCACGCCCCTGGGCGCGAGCAGCTCGCCCACCGCGTCGGCAATCTGCGTGGTGATGCGCTCCTGCACCTGAAGGCGGCGCGAGTACAGGTCCACGATGCGGGCGAACTTGCTGAGGCCCAGAATCTTCCCGTCCGGGATGTAGGCGATGTGGGCGCGGCCGGAGAAGGGCAGCATGTGGTGCTCGCACATCGAATAGAACTCGATGTCCTTCACGATCACCATCTCACTGCCCTCGGCCTCGAACACGGCGTCGCCCGCCGCGTCGGCCAGCGTCTTGTGATACCCGGCGGTCAGAAAGCTCCAGGCTTTCGCCACGCGGTGCGGCGTCTTTTGCAGGCCCTCGCGCTCGGGGTCCTCGCCAATAGCCGTGAGCCAGTCATAGGTCAGGGCACTCAGCCCCGGCACTTCCTGCCGCTCCTCGGCAGCGCTGATGGTGGGGGGAATGGTCAAGGTGGCAACTCCTTCTGCACCGAGTCTAGAGCGCGGGGGGGTGGGGGACTGTGGGGAAAGCGGTCAGCCGTCAGCGGTCAGCCCGAAGGCTGAAAGCTGACCGCTGACCGCTTCCCTCAGTCCCAGCTCACCGCGCCGTAGGTCTGCTCGCGGGCGGGGCCGCAGGAGAAGATCACCACCGGGCAGTTCACCGTCTCCTCGATCAGGTCGAGGTAGGCCTGGGCTTCCCTGGGGAGGGTGGCGCGGCTCTCGGCCCCGTCAGTGGTGGCCCAGCCGGGCAGCTCACGGTAGACGGGCTGGCCGGCCTCGTCGTAGTTCACGCAGACCTTCACGGTGTCCAGGCCGGCCAGGATGTCCATCTTGTTGATCACCAGGCCGTCGAGGCCGTTCACGTCCACGGCGTACTTCAGCAGCGCGAGGTCGAGCCAGCCCACCCGGCGGGGGCGGCCGGTGGTGGTGCCGAATTCGTCCCAGGGCTGGGAGCCGTCGCCGCGCAGCCGGGTTTCCATTTCCCCGAAGACCTCGGTGGGAAAGGGGCCGTGGCCGACGCGGGTGTTGAAGGCCTTGGCGACGCCGTACACCTTGCCGATGGCCTTGTGGTTCACGCCCGCCCCCACCAGGATGCCGCCGACGGAGGGGTGGCTGCTGGTCACGAAGGGGTAGGTGCCGTAGTTCAGGTCGAGCAGGGTGGCCTGCGCGCCCTCGAACAGCACGTTCTCGCCGTTCTGGATGGCCTGCCGGAGCTGCGCGCCCGTGTCCTGCACGAAGGGCAGCAGCGCGCCTGCGATGGGCAGCAGGTAGCCCAGGGCGTCGGCCACGGTTGTCCAGCCCGCGTCACGGGTGGAATTGGGCTTGGCCTCCAGCAGCCGCTCCACGCGCTCGCGCAGGATCTGGTCGTCCGCCAGATCCCCGAAGCGGATGCCCACGCGCCGCGCGCGGTCGGCATAGGCGGGGCCGATGCCGCGCCCGGTGGTGCCCACGAAGTCCTTGCGCCCGTCCACGTACTTGTGGTGGGGCAGGACCAGGTGGGCGCGGTCGCTGATCCGCAGTTCGGGGGTCAGGCCCCCGTCGAGCAGATTCTGGCGTTCGGCCAGGAACTTCTCCGGGTCAATGACCATGCCGTCGCCCAGGATGCTGACGGTGCCGGGGTGCAGCACGCCGCTGGGCAGCAGGTTCAGCTTGAAGGTCTGCCCCTTCGCCGTGACGGTGTGCCCGGCGTTCGCGCCGCCCTGATAGCGCACCACGTACCTCGCCTGCGGGGCCAGGAAGTCGGTGATCTTCCCCTTGCCCTCGTCTCCCCACTGCGCGCCGATAATTGCAATTCCAGGCATGATTCTCCTTGATGCTGGGCTTCCAGGCCCAGCCGAGCGAAGCGAGTGTCACTCCGACGGAGTGGACGGAGGTGGATGAACAGTGAGGTGTTTTCCCGAACTGTTCAGGAACCAGAGTCCATTCCGTCAGCCTCCCGCCGCACGCCCAGACTGGCCTCCTTTGCCCGGAGGCAAAAAAAAGCACGGCGCGCAGCACCGTACCTGAGTGTACCCGGATGAAGGGGCGGGGGCGGAACGATGTCCAGAGAGCCGTCAGCTTCCAGCAGCCAGCGGCCAGCCCCAATGCCCAGGCTGGCCGCTGGCTGCTGGCCGCTTTACAGCACCAGGATGATCGGCTCCTCCAGCGTCCCCGCCACGTTCGCCAGGAAGCGGGCGGCCTGGGCGGGGTCCACCTCGCCTTGCAGGCTGAGGGCGGCGCGGCCGTCCTGCACACGGCCCACGCTGAGGGTGAGGGTGTGGGGCAGGTGCAGGTCGTCGAGGTCGAGCGCGCCCGCGTCGAGGACCAGCAAGTCCGGCGTGCCCTCGTGATCGCCAGCGAGCGCGGCGAGGGCGTCACGCAGGCTGCCGGGCTGCACGGTGCGGGCGCGGCCCGCGTCCACGTCCTGCATGGCGACGCTGTCCAGGCCCAGGGCACCCAGGTGGTGCTGGGCGGCGCGGGCCACCAGCAGCGCCAGCGGCACGTCCTGGCCCAGCGCGGCCACCAGTTGACGGCGCAGGTCGGTCGCCGGGGTAGCAGTCAGGTCGCGGCGCAGGTAGGTGCCGAACCACACGGCCTCGCGCGGGCGGGCCACTTCCGGGGCGGGCTGGGCGGGCAGCGCAGGTTCGGGCATCTGTTCCGCGACCGGTTCGGCCAGCGGTTCCGCCACCTGGGGCGCGGGCTCGGGTTCCGCGAAGACAGGCGGCTGGGGGGCCACCTCGTCCAGCTCGGCGGCGGGTGCAGAGGGAGCGGCGGGCACCGGGGCCTCGACCACGGGGGCCTCGACCGCCGGAACTTCGGCCTGGGGCGCAGAGGGAACGGGCGCAGGCACCACCGGCGCGGAGGGTTCCGCCGGGGCAGGCGCGGAGGAGGTCTGCCCCGCAGGCTGGGCGGCGGGCTGGTAGAGGCGCGAGAGCAGGCTGCCCAGGCCCGCCATCACGCCACCGGCAGCGGGGGCAGCAGGAGTGGCCGGGGGCGGCGTGGTGGGGGTCGGGGCACCGGCCGGGATCGCCACCGGCTCGGTCACCGGCTGGGCCTCGGCGGCCAGGCCAGGAACGGTTTCCGTGGACCGGGCAGGTTCCTGCGGGGTCAGGCGGGGAGCCGCGGGCACGAACGGGGCCTCGGCGGCGGGCCGGACAGGCGTGACCTCCACCGCTTCGGGCTGGGCAGCCAGCGGCACCGTGTCCACCTGCTCGTCTTCCAGTTCGAATTCCAGCACATCCTCCTGGGGAGGGGTGGCAGCGGCCGCCGGGGCTGGCGCAGCGGGGGCCGGGCTGGGCTGGGACTGAATGGGCTGAGGCTGAATGGGCTGGGGCTGGCCCACCAGCGCGGCCAGGTCAGAGTCCACGCCCGCACTGCTGAGCATGTCCATGCTGGGCATACCCGGTGCGAGCAGGCCACCTCCGGCGGGCAGGTCGGTGCCGGTCCACTCGGGCGGCGGGGCGTCCACCGGCGTGAGGGGCGGGTCTTCCTCGCCGCTCATCACGCGCGACAGGTAGTTCAGGATGTCCTGCTCGACAATCAGGCCGCCTTCGCCGCTGCCTTGCAGGTTTCGCCAGTCGATCCCATTCGCTTCCGCCAGAATCTTGGCGAGCGGAGCAATCCGTTCCATTCAATTCCCCCTTTGCGCGCCCCTGGTCGGGGACATGTGACCGCCGTCTTTCCAGTTGGAGCGGGTGCGCTGTGGCATGGGTGACAGAGTGACGCCCCGGCCCTGACAGCCTTCTTTCAGAGGGGTCAGGCGTGAGGGTTGAGGAAAGGCCCCATCTCTCATTCCTGACGCCTAGGGCGGCGCTCCGTTCCGTTGCCGCGTGTCCTGGGCAGCAACTCCACTTCACGCCGCCCTTATCACGGTTTCTTACTTCGTTCGGCCCAGAAAGGCTGCCGAACCTTTCTGAGCACCGCCCTAACCCCTCATTCCTGACCCCTAAATGCTACCCTCGGGAGGTTGCGGCGCGGCCCCAGATCGGCCCGCCCGCGCAGGAGAACGATGCAGATATTCGAGGAGATGCAGTCGCGCGGACACGAGGCCCTGACGCTCTTGCACCACGCCCCCAGCGGCCTCAAGGCGGCGCTGGCGGTCCATTCGACGGTGCTGGGACCGGCCATCGCGGGGGTGCGGCTGCGCCCGATGGACGAGCAGGAGGCGCTGCGCAGCGCCCTGACCCTCAGCGAGAGCCTGACCCTCAAGGCGGCGCTGGCCGGCCTGAACTACGGCGGGGGGGCCTGCGTGCTGCTGACGCCGGAAGCCGGGGTGGACGACCCGCACGCGCGCGAGGCGCTGTTCCGGGCGCTGGGGCGCAAGGTCCGCCCGCTGGAGTCGCAGGTGGTGCTGACCGAGGACATCGGCGTGACGCCCGCCGACATCGCCTTTGTGGCGCAGGAAACGCCCGCCACGCTGGGCGTGAACACCGACACCAGCAGCGTGACCGGCTACGGCGTCTACCGCGGCATGAAGGCGGCCGCCCGCTCGGCCCTGGGCAGCGAGAGCATGCGCGGCGTGCGGGTGGCGATTCTGGGCGTGGGCGCGGTGGGCCGCACCCTGGCCGAACACCTGCACCGCGAGGGTGCCCGCCTCACCGTCGCGGACGAGCGGTCCGAGCGGGCGGCGGCGCTGGCCGACGACCTCGGCGGCGTGACGGTCGTGGGCGCGGCCGAGCTGCTCGACGTGCCCTGCGACATCCTCGCGCCGTGCGGGTACGGCCACTCGATCCACAGCGTCGACGTGCCCCGGCTGCAATGCCGCCTGATCGCGGGCGGCGAACACCACCCCCTCTCGCGCCGGGGCGAGGACGCCGTGCGCGAGGCCGGCATCATGTACATTCCCGACTTCGCCATCAACGCGGGGGGCCTGATCGCCGCCGCCACCACCCTCACCCCCGAACAGGCCGCCGAGCGCGTCTACACCACGGTCACGCGCATCACGAGCGTCGCGGAACAGGTCGGCAAGCCGCCACACATGGTCGCGCGGCGCATGGCCGAGCGGCGGATTGACCTGATCGGGAGTCTGGGGAGGGGAGCGTGAGGGGGCGGCCGTCAGTGGTCAGTGGTCAGTGGTTAGTGGGGCGGTGGCCTGTCTTTTCCCACTCACCACTCACCACTTCCCACTCCCCGCGCTGGGGGCGCGCATGACCTCCCCCTTCGTCATCGGCGTCGCCGGCGGCTCGGGCAGCGGCAAGACCACCGTCACGCGGCGGGTGATCGACACGGTGGGGGCGCAGGGGGTGGCCGTGCTGAACCAGGACAACTACTACCGGGCGCAGGACGACATTCCCTTCGAGGCGCGGCTGAAGACCAACTACGACCACCCGGCGGCCTTCGACTGGGCGCTGCTGCGCGAGCATCTGGACGCGCTGCTGGCGGGCGTGCCCATCGAGATGCCCGAGTACGACTTCACTCAGCACACCCGCTCGCACGAAACGACCACGGTGCTGCCCGCCCCCGTCGTGGTGCTGGAGGGCTTCTTCGCCCTGTACGACCCGGAGCTGCGCGAGCGGATGCACCTCAAGGTGTTCGTGGACGCCGACGCGGACGTGCGCTTCATCCGCCGCCTACTGCGCGACACGCAGGAGCGGGGGCGCACGCCCGAAAGCGTGATTGGGCAGTACCTGGAATTCGTGCGCCCCATGCACCTCAGCTTCGTGGAACCCAGCAAACGCTACGCCGACGTGATCATCCCCCACGGCGGCATGAACGAACCCGCGCTGGACATGCTCGCGGCGCGCATTCGCACCACCATTTGAGGGCAGGGATGAGGGATGGGTGCTGAGGGATGAGGGGGCCTGCCCCGCTCCGCCTTTCGGAGGATGACGGCCCCTGTGCCTACCAGCAGACTGCCTCCGCCCGCAGCCTTCTTTCCTGATCTCTCGACCCTCATCCCCCATCACTTCTAGGATGTCCCCCGTGACCGACCCCAACCCGACCCGTCCGCCCCTGATTGCCCGCGAAAGCCCCCGCCCGCTCGCCCCCCGCTCGCCCGACGCGCCGCCGCCCACCCGTTCGCGCCTGACCGTGCCGCTGCTGGCGGTGATCCTGCTGTCGCTGATTCCGGCGCTGATGCTGGCGTGGCAGCGTGTTCAGTACGAGCAGGCGCAGAAGACGGTCGCGCTGGTGATGGACTACCCGGCGATGGCGGTGCAGGCGCAGCGGGTGGGCCTCACGCCGCAGGCGCTGCTGGACAGATACAAGGCGCTGGGCGTGAACGGCGTGGCGGTCTACGAGGACGTGATCGGCAACCTGGTGCAGCGCGGCGACCTGTACGAGCGCCGGGGGGCCGACCTGGCCGCCGAGAACCCCGGTCAGGGCGTGAACCCGCAGTGGGTGTACCTGCGGGCGCTGACGCCGCAGGGGGCGCAGGCGCTGCGGACCCTGCCCGGCCGCTACACCATCCCCACCCGCACGGCCACGGTCGCCGGACAGACCTGGCTGGCCTGGCCTACCGACCCCGACTTCCTGCCCGCCGGGCCGAACACGGCGCTGATCAATGACCTGAAGGCGCAGGGCCTGGTGCTGGTCTACCGCCCCTACGACGACGAGGCGGTGCGCGAGCCGGGAGCCGACTGGCCGAACGTGCCCTTTGTGGCTTTTACCGGTGACGAGGTGATCGGGGCGCGGACCCCCGAACGGCTGGAGAAGATTGACCAGCGGCTGGGCCAGCGCCTGCCCGCCCTGATCGAAGGCTCGGATCAGCGGGGCCTGGACACCCTGGTCGAGACGCACGGCGGGGCGCGCATGTTCGCCCTGAACCCGAGCTGGCAAAACCGCATCGGGCCGGTCGATACCGCGAGCAAGTACGGCCTGGCCGCCCGCGAGCGCAGCCAGCGCCTGCTGTACCTGCGCCCCTTCCCGACCGTGTACGAGACCGAGGCCTTCCTGAAGCGCACCTCGGACCTGCTGGGGCACTCCGGCGTGAAGGTGGGGCAGCCCGTCATCACGCCCTTTGCGCCCAATGACACCCTGCGCTGGCTGAGCCTCCTCGGGCCGCTCGCCGCGCTGGTGCTGCTGGGCCTGAGCTACCCGCTGCCCCGGCTGGGGCTGACGGTGGCGCTTCTCGCGGGGCTGGCCGCGCTGGGGCTGAACGGCTTCAAGCCCTTCGAAGGCTTTGCCCTGATCGCCGCCATCACCTTTCCGGCGCTGGGGCTGGTGCTGCGGCGCTCGCGCGTGACCGACTGGTTCCTGGCGACGGGCCTCTCGCTGATCGGCGTGCTGTTCGTGTCGGCGCTGGGGGCGAACCGGGACAGCGTGCTGGGCCTGGAACCCTTCCGGGGGGTGGGCCTCACGCTGCTGGTGCCGCTGCTGTTCGTGGGCCTGAGCTTCCTGCCCCGGCAGGACATCCGCCAGACGGCGCGCGACATCTACAATGCGCCGCTGCGCCTGGGCGACATCGCCGTGATGGGGCTGGGCCTGGCCGTCTTCGCGCTGGTCTTCCTGCGCCGGGGCAACGCGACCGGCCTGGGCGTCAGTGATACGGAAGCGCAGGTGCGCCAGCAGCTTCAGGACTCCATCATCCGCCCGCGCTTCAAGGAGGTGGCCGGGCACCCGCTCGCCCTGCTGGGCCTCAGCGGCGTGCTGCCGGGCTACTTCAGCCTGCTGCTGCTGCTGGGCGGCGTGGTGGGTCAGGCCAGCATCCTCAACACCTTCTCGCACTTCCACACGCCGCTGCTGATCAGCGCCGCCCGCGTCTTTATCGGCCTGGGCGTGGGGCTGCTGCTGGGGCTGATTGCGATTCCGGTGGTGCAGTTCCTGCTGCGTTTCTGGAACACCCACGGCACGCGCCGGACGACACCTGAGGCCCAGGCGTGAGGTGGTTTCCGCTCCGTTCCAGACTTCCCAGGACCGCACCGGCAAGTCTTCCACTGCACGGAAACTACCTTCTCTCCTTCTCCTTCCCGTCGGGGAAGAGCCGCAAAAAGATTCGGCTCTTCCCGGAGGTTCTGTGAGAGTCACTGTCAGCGGCTACTACGGCTTCGGCAACACGGGTGACGAGGCCATCGCGCTCGCCATCACGCGCGAGCTGAAACGGCAGGGGGCGGTGCCGCTGCTGCTCTCGCAGACGCCTGCCGAGACCGCCCGTGCCTACGGCTGCGAGAGTGCCGCCCGCATGAACCCGGCCGCGCTGCTGGGTGCCCTGGCCCGCTCGCAGGTGGTGCTGTCGGGGGGCGGGGGCCTCCTCCAGGACCGGACCAGCGCCCGCACCCTGAGCTATTACCTGGGCATCATCCGGGGGGCGCGGGGGCTGGGCAAACGGGTGGTCATCTTCAACCAGAGCATCGGTCCCCTCAGCGAGGAGGGCGGTCGCAAGGTCGCGGCGGCGCTGCGGGGCCTGCGGGTCATCGTGCGCGACCGGGGCAGCCTGGAGACGCTGCGGGCGCTGGGGCTGGAGGGGGAACTGGGGGGCGACCCGGCGCTGCTCCTCTCCCCCACCCCCGGCCTGACCCCCGACCCCCGGCGCGTCATCCTCGCCCCGCGCGGCGACGTGACGGACGCGGCGGAGGGGCTGAAGGCAGTCGCGGCGCGGCTGCGGGCAGAAGGCCGCCACGTGACCGCGCTGGCCTTCATGCCCGAGCAGGACGACGAGGCAGCGCGCCGCCTGGGCGCGGACGAGGTGCTGAGCACCCGTGAGCCGCAGGTGGCGCTGGACGCCATCGCCGGGGCCGGCTATGTGGTCGGCGTGCGCCTCCACGCCCTGATTCTGGCCGCCGCCGCCGGGGTGCCCTTCGCGGGCGTGAGCTACGACCCCAAGGTGCAGGGCTTCTGCGCGGACGCGGGGGCACCGGCCTTCCCGACCGACTTTGGCGCGGACGCCCTCTGCCCGCCGGTCCTCTCCCGCACGGCCCCCGACTGGGATGCGGTGGCCGGGATGAAGGCCCGCGCGGCCCAGAGTTTCACCCGCGCCCTGACCCGCTAGCCGCCTCACTGTGCCCTGCCCCACAGCGGGGCCGCCCTATTTTCGAGTATCTCCTCACTTATGCCCCGCCCCCGCACCATCACCGACGAACAGATCGTGACGGCGGCCCGCGAGGTGTTTCTGGAACAGGGTTTCCCGGCGACCACCGCCGAGATTGCCCGCCGCGCCGGAGTCTCGGAAGGGACGCTGTTCAAACGCTTTGCCACCAAGGAGGACCTGTTCGAGGAGGCGGTCGGCCTGCGGGATTACGCCACCTGGCGCGAGGAATTGCCCGGCCTGGTCGGGGAAGGCGACGTGCGGCGCAACCTGGAACGGGCCGCCCTGCGCTTTCTGGATACGGCGGGCCGCATCGTGCCCAACCTGATGCTGATCTTCTCGCGCGGCCACGCCCCCGCCCACAACCCCATGCTCGAACGCCTGGGCAACCCCATCCGCAAGGACGCCGACGCCCTGGCGAGCTACCTGCGCGCCGAGGTCGCGCTGGGCCGCGTCCGGCCCGTGGACGCCGACGTGGCGGCGCTGACCCTGATGGGCACCCTGACCCATTACGTCCACCGCGAGTCCATGACGCCCGAGCCGGGGCGCGAGGCCCTGGACGCCGGGCGCTTCGTGCGGGGCCTGCTGGACGTGCTGTGGCCCGGCCTGGAACCCTGACCCGAAAACCCCGTACTGGGGTCCGTAAGGAAGTATCCACTCGTTAACCCCCGTCTCTCTCTCCCCGAGGTTTGCATGCGTTCTCCCCCCCTCTCGTGCCTGCTGCTGACGCTGGCGCTGCTCGCCCCTGCGGGGGCCGCGGCCCAGACAGCAGCACCAGCTACTCCCGCTCCGGCCCCCACCACCCCGGCCACGCCCCTTACCCTGGAGAACATCCTGACCCTGCTGCGGTCCAGCCCCGGCTGGCGCAGCGCGGAATTGCAGTACCGCAGTGCGCGGCTGGCGCTGGACAGTGCGCGTGCCCGTGCCGGGCTGAACGTGACGGTGGGCACCGACGTGGCGGCGGTCAAGGTTCCGGCCTCATCGGGCGACTTCACGCTGGGCACCACGCTCACGGCCCAGGCGTCGGCCAGCGTGCTGCCCTGGTCGCCCGCGCTGGAAGCGGTTCGCAGCGCCGAGCGCAACCTGGGCCGCGCCGCCGCCGAGCTGCGGGCCGCCCAGTTGACGGCCACCGTGAACGCGGTGCAGGCGTACTACGCGGCCAGGAATGCGGCGGCGAACCTCGCGCTGGCCGACGCCCAGACCGCGCTGAGCGAGCGGCAACTGGCGGTCGCCGGGGCACAGCGGGCGGCGGGCGTGCTGAGCGCCGAGGGCCTGCTGGCCCGCCAGGACGCGCTGGCCGATGCTCAGGCGGCGCAGCGTGAGGCCCGCACCAACCTCGACCTCGCCGCGCGGGGCCTGGCGAACCTGCTGGGCCGCCCGGTCACGCTGCCCACCGACCCCGCCGCCTTCAGCCCCCTGCCGCCCATTCCGCAGGCCCCAGCCGCGCCCGATGCCCTGATTGGGCGTGCCCTGACCGCCCGGCCCGAGGTGGCCCGCGCGCGGAATGACCTGGCCGACGCCCAAGCGCAGGTGCGGGCCGCGCAGCTCGACGCCCGGCTGCCCGACCTCACCGCCAGCGTGCAGTACGGGGAACTGGGCACCACCCAGACCACGGCGGGCCGCGTGGTGGGGGGCAGCCTGAACGTGAAGACGGGTGTGCTGGCCGGCCAGGTCAGCTTCCCGCTGAAGGAGGCCACCGACCGCCCCACCGGCCTCGCGCTGGCCCTGAGCGGCAGCTTCGCGGTGATTGGCGGCGGTAAGCAGACCGCGCTGGCCTCCGCCGGGGTGGGTGCGGACCTCGCCGGGGTGGCCCTCGACAGCGCCCGGCAGAGCGTGGACCTGGACGTGCGGCAACGCGCCGCCGACCTGCAAGCCGCGCTCGACCGGGTCGCCAGCGACCGCGCCGCCCTGGCCCGCGCCCAGGCCGCCCTCGCCACTGCGCAGGCCAGGCTGGCTGCCGGACTGGCGACCGACCTCGATGTGCAGGCCGCGCAGCTCAGCGTGACCCAGACGCAGCTCACGCTCAACGGCGCGGGTGTGCAGGCCTACCTCGCCTCGCTGCGGCTGATGCAGGCCACCGGCGACCTCGACCCCACCCTCCTGACTCCCCCGACCCCCAGTGCCCCGGAGGCCCGTCCATGAAGCAACTCAACCTGAAGTCCCTGCCCCTGCCCGCCCTCACCCTCGCCCTGACGCTGGCCGCGCCCGCCGCCGCCGCCCAGACCGTCAGCCTGACGCTGCCCGACGCCGTGACGCGCGCCCTGGCGAGCGGTCCCGACGTGACCACCGCCCGCGCGAACCTCCAGAAGGCGCAGGCCAACCTGAAGGCCACCCAGGCCGACCCCAGCGCCATCATCACCACGCTGACGCAGGCGCAGCAGGGGGCGGCCACCGCCGAGGCGACTCTGGCGGGGACCAAGCTCAACGTGGCGCAGACGGTGGTCACGCAGTACGTAGCCGCCTTCGAGGCCGCTGGACGCATCACGCTCAATCAGGCGCAGGTGGCGCTGGACGAACGCAACCTCCAGATCGCCCAGGCCCGCCTGAAGGCGCGGGTCGCCACCCAGCTCGACGTGAACCGCGCCCAGACCAGCCTGGGCCAGAACCGCCAGGAACTCGCGGACGCTCGCGCGCAGCTCCCGGTGCTGGAGGCACAACTGACACGCACGCTGGGGCTGAACGTGGGCAGCGACCTGAAGCTCACCGCCCCGCCCGCGCCCCCCAAGCTCAGCACCACCCTGGCCGCCCTGCAGGGCGGGCTGGAAAAGCGCCTGCCCACGCTGGTGCAGGCCGCGCAGGGGGCCGAGTTCGCCGCGCTTCAGGTCCGTATCGCCGACAATGACTACACCCCGGCCCGCACCCTGAGTGACGCCCGCACCGCCCTCGCCAACGCCCAGCGGGACCTGGAAGGGGCGCAGCGCGGAGCGGGCACCGGAGTGCGCGACGCCTACCGCACCGTGCAGGACGCGCAGCAGAAGGTGGACCTGGCCCGCCAGCAGGCCGCCAATGCCCAGACCGCGCTGACCCAGGCGCAGGCCCGCCTCAAGGCTGGCACTGCCGCCGCCGTGGAGGTCCAGCAGGCGCAGGTGCAGGCGCAGCAGGCGCAATTTGGCGTGACGCAGGCGCAGGACGGGCTGTGGCGCGCACTCGCCGCGCTGTCGGTCGCCTCCGGCACCGACGTGACCGGGCTGGTGCGGTGAGGCACATGCCACGTTCGCCCCTCCGCGCCGCCCTGCCCCTCACCCTGCTCCTGCTGCTGGCGGCCTGCTCGCCCGCCGGGAAGGAGCAGACGCAGACCGGCACCAAAACGACGACCACCACCACCCGCAACGACCTCGACGCCGCGCCGCCCAAGACCACCGCGCTCGCCGTGCAGACCGCGCCTGCCCAGTCCGGCACCCTGACCGTGACGCGCACCGCCACCGCCACCCTCAAGGCCGACCGTGACAGCAATGTGGCCGCACAGACCGGCGGCACCGTGACGCGCGTGCTGGCCCAGGAGGGCGAGGAGGTCCGCGCCGGGCAGGTCGTGGTGCAGCTCGACGACACGGCGCAGCGGCAGGCGCTCGACAATGCCCGCCTCCAGGTGCAGCAGGCCCAGGTCAACCTGGAGCAGACGCGCACCAACACCGCTCAGGCGACCGGCGCGCTGGAGGCCGCCGTGCAGGCCGCGCAGGCCAGCCTCCAGAAGGCCCGCCAGGACGCCGCGAGTGCCGCGAACCTCTACGCCCTGGGTGGCATCAGCCAGGCCGACCTGACCGCCGCCCGCAGCGCGCAGGCGCAGGCGGAAAGCCAGCTCGCCCAGGCCCGCAACAACCTCGCGCAGAACGGGCGGGGCGGGCAGGGCAGCCTCGCGCTGCTGCAGGTGCAACTCGAACAGGCCCAGGCGGGCGTGCGCCAGGCCGGGGAAAATCTGGCCCGCACCCAGGTCAAGGCCCCCTTTGCGGGCGTGATCGCCTCGCTGGCCGTGGAGGTCGGGGAGTTCGCCGGGCAGGGCAGTCCGGTCTTCCGGCTGGTGGACCAGGGCAGCGTCAAGGCCACCTTCAACGTGCCCCCCGGCGACGCGGGCACGCTCACGCCGGGGACCAAACTCAATCTGACGGCGGGTGGCACGAACTACGTCGCCACCGTGCAGGACGCGAGCGGCGTGGCGGGCAGCGACCGCCTGGTGCCGGTGACGGTGCGGGTGCAGGGCGGCGGTCAGCTCCCGGTCGGCGGCACCGCCCAGGTGCGCTACCGGGCCGCGCTGGGGGGCGGCGTGCTGGTCCCCGCCCCCGCCATCCAGACCGACGGCGGCGAGAACGCCGTGTACGTGGCCGAAGGCGGCGTGGCCCGCCGCGTGCCCGTCACCGTGGTCGCGGAGGCGCAGGGGAAGGTCGCGGTGCGTGGGGTAGATGCCGGGGCGCGGGTCATCTCGCCGGTGCCGCCCAGCCTCCAGGACGGGGCCAGCATCCGGGACAGCGGGGGCGGGACAGGCGGAGGGGGCGCGTCATGAGACGGACTCCGGTGGAAAGGTTGACCGGTCAACCTCGAAATTCGACCGAAGGGAGCGCGTCATGAGCACCCACGACCCCCCGGAATTGACCGCCCCGCGCGGCACGCTGCCCGACGGCACGCCCGAACCCGCCGTCCACCCCGCCGTGCGCTTCAGCGTGCGCAACTACGTCTTTTCCATCGGCATCTTCGTGATGGTGGTGCTGTTCGGGCTGATCTCGGCCTCGCGGCTGGGGGTGGAGCTGCTGCCCAACTTCGAGGTGCCGGTGCTGGCCGTCAGCACCAGCTACCCCGGCGCGACCCCCGACCAGGTGGACCGCGAGGTGAGCCGCCGCATCGAGGACGCGGTGAGCACGCTGGGCGGCGTGGTGGACATCAACACCACCTCCGTGAGCAACCAGTCGGCGGTGGTGATCACCTTTGCCGACAAGACCAACATCGACTCGGCGGCCAACAGCGTCTCGCAGGCGGTGGCCGCCATCCGCGCCACCCTGCCCGACGGGGCGGAAGCGCCGGTCGTGCAGAAGTTCGACCCCAACGCCACCCCCATCCTGACCCTGGCGCTGCTGGGCGGCCCCGCCCGCGCCTCCGACGTGACCGCCTACGCGGAGGACACGCTGGTGCCCCGGCTGGAGCGCGTATCGGGCGTGGCCGACGTGAGTGTGTCGGGCGGCCCCGAGCGGCAGATTCAGGTGCTGCTCGACCCCGCCCGCCTCCAGAGCTACAACCTCGCGCCCGCCCGCGTGACCGGCGCGATTCAGGCCTCCGCGCTCGACCTGCCCGCCGGGAGCCTCACGCAGGAGGGCAACACGGTGGGCTTCTCCACCCGCAACACGCCCACCAGCCTGGGTGACGTGGAGCGCATCGTGGTGGACCCCGCCTCCGGCCTGCGGGTGGCGGACGTGGCGACCGTGCGCGACACCACCGCCCGCGTGACCAGCTACGCCCGCGTCAATGGCCAGCCCGCCGTGCTGCTCAATGTCCGCAAGGCCAGCGGCACGAACAGCGTGGCCGTCGCGGACGCCGTGCGCCGGGCGATGGAGGCGCAGGCGCTTCCTGCGGGCTACCGCCTCACCCTCGCCAGCGACACCACCACCGAGACGCGCACCACCGTGGCCGACACCTTTCACGAGTTCCTGATCGCCATCGTGGCGGTGGGCGTGATTGTGCTGCTGTTCCTGGGAAGGCTGAACACCGTCTTCGCGGTAATTCTCGCCATTCCCATCTCGATCAGCGCCGCGCCGCTGCTGTACAGCGTGCTGGGCTTTTCCTTCAACATCGTGTCGCTGCTGGCGATTATCGTCGCCATCGGCATCGTGGTGGACGACTCCATCGTGGTGGGCGAGAACGTGCAGCGCTACCGCGACCTGGGCTACAGCCGCCTCAGGAGCGTGCTGCTAGGCGGCTCGGAGGTCTTTTCCGCCGTCACCGCCGCCTCCTTCTCGCTGCTGGCCGTGCTGATTCCGCTGAGCTTCATGCCGGGCATCCTGGGGCAGTTCTTCAGCCAGTTCGGGCTGGGGCTGGCCGCCGCCATCGTGATGAGCTGGCTCGAGAGCCTGCTGTTCCTGACGGTCCGTATGGCCTACACCCGCGACCCCGAACCCCTCGGCTGGCGGCAACTTCCCGGCGTGCTGGCCCGGCTGCCGCGCTTCTTCCGCGAGGCGCTGGCCGGCGTCCGCACCCTGCCGGGGCTGCTGCTGCTGGCGCTGATGGGGGCGGCCCTGTGGGCAGGGCTGGACCGGGCGACCGCGCTGCCCACCCCGGCCGTCGCGGTGCTGGCCGTGCTGCTCGCGCCCGTGCTGCTCACGCTGGTGCGTTACCTGCTGACGGTGCTGCTGGCCCTGCTGGAAGCCCTGACCGGCACCCTGCACGGCCTCACCAACCGGGCGGTGGTGGGCACCGCGCGCGCCTACGCCCGCAGCGTGGGTACGGCCCTGAAACGGCCCTGGGTGGTCATGCTGGTCGCCGGGCTGTTCCTGCTGAGCGTGCCGCTCGCCATGCGCGGCGTGGGCTTTTCCTTCGTGCCCAAGAGCGACAGCGGCATCCTGACCGTGGACGTGGAGCTGCCCACCGGCACCGACCTCGCCCGCACCAACGCCCTGACGGCGCGGCTGGAGGCCGACCTGCTGAAACGGCCCGAGGTGCGGCTGGTGCAGACCAGCGTGGGCGCGGGCGGCGTGCTGGGCGGCACCAACGCCAACCAGGCCAGCCTGACGCTGACGTTGGTGCCCAAGGGAGAGCGTCCCGACATCGACACCCTGTCCGCCCGCTACAGCCGCGACCTGAGCCGGCTCGCCGCCAGTGTTCCGGGGGCCGAGGTGCGGGTCGCCTCCGAGCAGACCGGCCCCGGCGGCAGCTACGACCTCAGCCTGGCCTTGACGGCCCCGAACCAGGCGCTGCTGACCGAGCGCAACCGCGCGCTGCTGCGCCTGCTGGCCGCCGACCCCAGCATCCGCACCCTGGAGAGCAGCCTCAGCGCCACCCGCCAGGAACGCACCTTCGTGCCCGACCCGGGCCGGCTCGCGGGCAGCGGCCTGAGCGCGAACGACCTCGCCCAGGCGCTGCGGACCTACAACGAGGGCACGACCGCCGGCACCCTGCGCGCCGCCGACCGCAGCGTGGACATCGTGGTCAAGCTCGACCCCGCCCAGGTGCAGGGCGAGCAGAGCCTGCTGTCGCAGACGGTGTACTCGCAGGCCCTGGGCGCGAACGTGCCGCTGGCCGAACTGGGCGGCTTCCAGCTCCGGCAGGCCCCGGCCACCCTCAGCCGCCTGAACAAGGCCTACACCGCCACCCTGAACATCAACCTGGCGGGGGGAGTGAACCCCTTCGCGTACCAGCAGACGATTGTGCAGAAGGCGCGGCAGGCGGGCCTGCTGACGGACAACGTGACCCTGGGCAACGCCAGCTCCTTCGGCAGCGCGGGCCTGACGGGCGACCTGGTGTTCTACGGCCCCATCGTGCTGGTGCTGGCGGTGCTGCTGACCTACCTGGTGCTGGGGTCGCAGTTCAACTCGTTCCGCTATCCCCTCTACCTGCTGCTGCCGGTGCCGCTCGCCATCGTGGGGGCGCTGTGGACGCTGCACCTCTTCCGGGTGAACCTGGACGTGATCACAGTGCTGGGCATGGTCATCCTGCTGGGCTTATCGACCAAGAACTCCATCCTGTACCTGGAATTCGTGACCGAGCGGATGCGCACGCTGCCGCTGCGCGAGGCGCTGCTGGAGGCCGCCGAGTTGCGCTTCCGGCCCATCCTGATGACCACCCTGACCGTGCTGGTGATCAGCATTCCGCTGGTGTTCGGCCAGGGCAGCGGGGCCGAGCTGCGCCGGGGCCTGGGCATCGTGATTCTGGGCGGGGTGATCACCTCCACCCTGCTGACCTTTTACGTGGTGCCCAGCGTCTTCTACCAGTTCGAGCGCCGCCGCCAGACGCCCACCCAGGTGGAAGGCGCGTTCGTGCCCGCCGATTGAGGCGGCCTGCGGCAGGAGTAAATCGTCTGACGGTCCAACCCCTCAAACCTCGTTGAGAACGGGGTTCGAGCGGTTGGACCTTTTGAACCCTCGACCCTCCCGCGCGCGCCCTCCCCGCGGGAGAATTGGCCTTTGGTGCAGTTTCGCTCAAGACCCCGTCAGATACGCCCGCCTAGAATGCGGCCACAACGTGCAGTGAACGTGCAGGACCCGCGCCGGAAGCTCCGGCCCGCGTGAAGGAGAGAGGGACACTATGGACTGGAAAAATCTTCCGAGCAGTGGCGGCGGCGTCGAGGACGGGCGTGGGGGCGGCGGGCTGCCCGGCGGCGGCATCGCGGTGGGTGGCGTCGGCGGCCTGATCATCGCCCTGATTGCCATGTTCTTCGGCATCAACCCCGGCTCGATTCTGGGCGGCGACACCTCCACCCAGACGCAGACACAGAGCCAGACGCAATCCCAGAGCGGTCAGTCGGACGAGACGGTGGACTTCGTGGATCGCATCCTGGGCAGCACCAACCAGGTCTGGTCGGGCATCTTCCAGCAGGCAGGGCGCACGTACACGCCCCCCAAGCTGCACCTGTTCAGCAACGCCGTGAATACGGCCTGCGGCCAGGCCAGCAGCGCGGTCGGCCCCTTCTACTGCCCCCTCGACCAGAAGGTGTACCTCGACACCCGCTTCTTTGCCCAGATGGACCGGCAACTGGGCGGCGGCGGCGACTTCGCCTACTCCTACGTGATCGCCCACGAGGTCGGCCACCACGTGCAGAACGAACTGGGCATCGCGGATCAGGTCACCCGCGCCCAGCAGCAGGCCCGCAGCGAGGCCGAGGCCAACAGCCTCAGCGTGCGCCTGGAACTTCAGGCCGACTGCTTCGCGGGCGTGTGGGGCAACCACGTGACCGACCTCGCCAAGCTGACCGAGGCCGACGTGCGCGAGGCCATCAACACCGCCGCCGCCATCGGTGACGACACCCTCCAGCGCCAGGGCCAGGGCTACGTGGTGCCCGACTCCTTTACCCACGGCACCAGCCAGCAGCGCGAGACGTGGTTCATGACCGGCTTCAAGAGCGGCAACCCCAACACCTGCGACACCTTCAACAAGAACTACGGCCAGTTGTAAGCCCCAGGCCACCTGCGCTCTTATGGGCGCATGAGCGCCCGCCCCCGACCCCAGCCCCACTGGACTGTCGGGGGCGTTCCCGTGGAGCTGAAGCGCAGTGCCCGCCGCCGCACCCTGGCCCTCAGCGTGGGACCGGGCCGCGTGACCGTCTACGCGCCTGCCAGAGCACCTCTCGCCCTGATTCAGGACTTCGTGGAGACAAAACGCACCTGGGCGGAAGGCCACCTCGCCACCTACGCGGCGCGGGAGGTGAAGGCCTCACCCTTCACGGACGGCTCGCCCCTGCCCTTCTTCGGGGAGACGCTGACCCTGCGGCTCACCCCCGGCCTCCGCACACCCACCCGCCGGGGGCACGAGGTGCAGGCGGGAGCAGGCGACCCGCCCGAGGTCGCCCGGCAGGTCGAGGCCTGGTATCGCCGGGCCGCCCTCCCCGAACTGCGCGTGCTGACCGAAGGGTACGCGGACGCGCTGGGCGCACGTGAGCGGCTGCGGCAGGTCAGGCTGACAGGTGCCCGCACCCGCTGGGGCAGTTGCACTGCTGCGGGCATCATCCGCCTGCACTGGTCCCTCGCCCGCGCCCCACGTGAGGTCGCCGCCTACGTCGCCCTGCACGAGGCCGCCCACCTGCTCGAACTCAACCACTCCCCCCGCTACTGGGCACACGTGGCCCGCCTGATGCCCGACCACGCCTGCTGGCGGCGCTGGCTGCGCGAACAGGGGCATACGCTGCTGGGGGGCTAGGCGTCGAAAGGTCGAGGAGTCGAGAAAAGTACCGTTCTCTCGACTCCTCGACCCCTGGGTTTCTCGACGTTCCTACATCGCGGGCATCGGCGTAGGACTCGGCAGCCCCGGTGTGTCCGGGTTGTCGGTCGGCGTCGGCTCGGGCATGCCGGGCAGGTCGGGGTTCATGGGGGGGTCCATGATGGGGCCGGGTTCGGTGCCGCCAGGCAGACGCTCGGGCAATGGCGCGGGCGTGTCGGTCGGTTCGGACGCGGGAGCGGGGGGACGGTTGTAGGGTCCAGTCATGCGGCTACCTCCTGATGGGGGATGAGACACGCAGTCTGGCCCGGCCATATCGCAGCCGCGCGAGAAAGGCGTGAAGGAAGCTTCACCCGCCCCCCAATTCAGGGGATAGGCCACGGCCCCCGCCCCCCGCAAACTGGGTTGTATGAGAGGCTCACGTTCGACACAGGGGGCAACCATGATTCTGGTGGTGCTGTTCACCCTGCTGCTGCTGGCCGGCATCCTGGCCGCCACACTGCGCCTGGGCCTGGGTAGTCGGCAGAATACAGCGGATCAGGCGGCAACGCTCAGGGCACAGTATGCGGCGGAATCGGGGATGGCAGTCATGACACAGCGACTGCGCGATTATCAGACTATTCTGAGCCCGACCCGGCCCGGACCAAATAGCACCACTATCACGAATATTCTTGTCCCCCCCTCTACTACCAAGGCAGAGCTACAGGCCTATGCTGAGCAGTTCTGTAATTACGACGCCTCCACGAACACCTGGGCGACGATTACAGAGTTCAATACGGCGCGTTCCGAACAAGACTCGGATATCTTCACGGATGCCAAGCAGTGTACGGTCAATAGTATCGCGAACAATCCAAATCAGTTTCAGGTTCTGGCTGACATCATAACACCAGAAGCTTATGAGACATTGGAGCTTTCGACCGAACGTCCCTCCGATACTAACGATGAAGACGTCCTTAAGGCGTGGTGGAAGACTCTTCTGACCACTGAACGTAGCGGAACGAACTGGAAGCTGAATCTACGTGCCTTGCGCGTCGTTCAACTTACGCCCACCCGCTATCGCTTTTACTTCGGGGTGCTGAGTGCCAAAACCAGGGGCCAGGAGAACTCCACCCAACGCATCTTGGCGGCTTCGCGTGCCAGCAACGGCATCTGGTGGATCGAGGTCCAGCTGCCCAATCTACTGGAAGACGTGCTGATGACCAACCACCACCGTGCCAAGCCAGGTATTCAGGAAACATATGACCCCGCAGGGGCACCGGGGGTCAACTTCACCAGCCAGCGCTTTGATGGCTCAGTACATACCAACGAGAAATATCTATTTGATAATGCCTCTAGTGCAGTATTTCTCGACAAGGTGAGCAGTGTGGGATGTACCGATTTGCCAGAGAACGGCAGGCCGGAAAGTGGGGATTGTGAGAAGAAGACAGGTGTCTACATCAGAGGATTATCTGGCCCACAGACCCCACCAGATTCAGCCAATAGCGATGAGGACCGTGACAAATATCTTGCCAACCTCGTTGTGTCTTCTCCCAGAACTGTCAACTTCGTTAAGAGTACACAGGACACCACTAAGATTGACTACACAAAGACAGACTTTACAGCGGCATATAAACCGCTGCCAGAGAATGAGAACGACCAGATCGCAGCAGCCAAGGATAGCGGTCTCTACTTCGGCGCTTCGGTCGAGAGTTTTTCCATGAAAGCAGCCGATTCAAGCGGGAATCCGCTCAGTAATTATGCCAATGGGAGATGGGGCGAAACTTCGGGGAATATTTATCAATACATCACGATTACCAGAAAGGAGATTACTAATACTCGCAAGTGCAATACTGGCTCTTGGTCTTATGCCGACAAGAAATCAGGAAGGAACTATACGCCTACTGCTGCTTACAACAGTACGCCCGACTACATCGAGGGCAATCGCGCTAGGCAAACCATCACAGTCTATGGAAAAACTCGTTATCAGATTAGAGCCGTAACCTGCTACAACGTCCCCTCTGAAACACTTGTATCCGAAGAATACCGCTATGGACCAGATATGGTCCTTAAGAAGAAACCCGCCATCGGCAACTGGAGCAGTGCAACTACAGTCAGGTCCAACTTCAATGGCGTTATCTATGCACCTAACTTCTCCAACATTTCTGGCCCAACCCGAATCGGCAATGATACCACCGGGGCCCTCGACAAGGCACCGCCCGCACTTGCCTCCTTCGCCAAGATCACCCTGGCTGCATCGGATGATATCGCCATCTCTTCGGACCTCACCATGTCGGAAACGCCCTGCACCTTCTCCGAGACAAAGGCGACCCCGCCCTGTAAACGCAAGCCCAGTAACGTTCTTGGCATTTACAGTCAAAATGGCGATATCGTCTTTAAAAACCCATCTCCCAAAAATATAAACATTCACGCCGCCATGATTGCCAGTACTGGACAGGCCACTGTGGAAAACTACGATACCCGGCCTCAAAACGGCAATGTCAAGTTGATTGGCAGCCTGATTGAGAACTGGTATGGTGCTTTTGGCACTTACGGTGGCAGTGGCGGTGATACCGGGTACGGCAGAGACTTTACCTACGATAGCCGCCTAAACAGCGGGATCACACCCCCATTCTTTCCCGTATCCCCACGTTGGAACGTTCAACCGGCTTCCGAGATTTCAAGCAACCGTCTTTTCAATATTATTCCCATCAACGTAAAGGCGACCTCGTTCTGATGCGCCGTTTTCAGACTGGTTTCACCCTCCTCGAAGTCCTCGTCGTCATTGCTGTCATCGGCATTCTGGCAGGCATCTTCGGCCTCAGTATCATCCGTAGTATTCGTACCGCCGAGCTGCGTGAGGCCGCCACCCAGGTCGCCACCGACTTCCGGCGGGCACGTTCGCAGGCGCAGCGGGAGAGTACAGACGTGGCGCTCGTCATGCCAGGTACGGCGGGGGGGACTTCTTACACGGTGAGAGGACAGCCGAGGACAGTACCAAACAATGTGACCTTACTCTGTACATCAAACTGTGGGAGTGGCTCAACAGTGACTGTCAACTATCAGGCCCCTTATGGCGAACTGGGAGCCACGGGCAGCGTCTTCACCATCCAGAGTCCAAACAGCAGCGTTGCTTCCCTGGAGGTCAGGATTGTGGGTGTGACAGGGAAGGTCATCCTGGCCAAGGCAGGGTCCTGAATGGTACGTCATTTTAAAAGTCGCGCCAGGGCTAACGAGCAAGGTTTTACTCTCGTTGAGATTTTGGTCGCCATCGCGCTGCTGGGGATTTTGGCGGCGGTATTAACAGCCACTCTGACAGGTTCCCTGAGCCTGAACCGGCAGGCGCAGCGGCAACTCGATACCACCTCGAATGTCCAGCAGGTGATAGAGAATGTACGAAATGCCTGGAATACCACCAGCAATTACGACAGCGCGTGTGCCCCTGGTCTGAGCGCTCCTGACGGCTACACGGTCAAGTTCATCAACCTGAGTTCACGGGCACAACCGTTGACAGCAGCAGGTGCTGTCGCAACTGGCACCACAGCCGCGCCCAGCAACAACGTGACTGTGCAGGCCGCCTGTACAGCAGCGACCGGGGCTACAGTCGGCTCAGGTACCTCGGCCAGTGTGCCGGTCATGCGCCGCGTCATTGTCCAATCGGGGACCGCCGTTGCGGGCAGCTCAACGCCTTCTGTGAGTCCGCAGGACGTGGCCCTGACGCTCGACATCCTGAGGCCCCAATGAAACGCAACGCCCAAGCTGGGTTCACTCTGCTCGAACTGCTGGTCGCTATGGCGATCATGGGTGTGGTGTTAATGGCACTGCTGAATTACTTCTCTCAGGGCACTCGCATCTCTACCCAGTCCAGCAGCCGTGCGGAGTTGCAACAGGAGATTTTGAACGTTCAGCAGCTCATCGCAGGTCGCTTGAAAGAAGCGTGGTACGTATATCCCTCCAGCCAGACCCTGCAACTGGGCAGTACGCCCACAAGCACGGCAGCCCTGAGGCGCAATCCGGTCGCAGGAACGGCACGCTCAGGTACCGCCAACTGGCTCACGGGCACTGACCCGGTTCTGGCAGTCATCCTGCTCCCCAGGGACATTACGGGGACGTGCCCTGACACCACGGCCACCACTGCACAGAAAGAGGCGGGGAAGGATTACTGTTACCGTTTCTTCGCCTATTACCCGGTCAAACGTTCTGTTTGGGTCACGGGAACCACCGACAGCGGCGTCCCCAGCGCCAGCAATCCGGGGGATGACAGCGCCAACGGAGACGTATGGGTGCTGGCCGAATACCGCAAGACCCTGTATGGCTTCAAGGCTGGGGACACAATACCCACCTCCACACTGGACGGAGGCGACGCCAACATCTTGGCCGACTACGTGGCTCCCACGGTCGCTACACCCGGCTTCACGACCACGACCCCCATCGACAACACCTACACCATGTTCAGTCTTCTGCCTACCGGGACAAGTGCCACGGTGCCCGTCACCGGCGTCACCCTCAACCTTGCCACCACCCGCAAGATCGGCGGCATCACCCTGCGCCTGCCCAACGCCACCGACGAATACAGCATCACCGTCTACCCCACCAACCTCGGGAAAATAGCCGCCAACTGAACACCTTTTTCAATCCCTGAGCCTCCACGTGCCCGCCTGCGTGGAGGCTCTACACTTGGTCCCATGCTCGTCTCGGACCGGGTTCAGGACCTTCTCTCGCGGGAGCGCGTGCTGCTGGCGGACCTTCAGGCGTTTCTGGAAACACAGGGCGCACCGCCCGAGGCGGTCGAACACGCGCGGCAGGCGGTCCGGTCGCTGGACGAGAGCTTCCTGCTGGTGGTGGTGGGCGAGTTCAACGCGGGCAAGAGCAGTTTCGTGAACGCGCTGTTGGGCGCGTCCGTGCTGCCCGAGGGCGTGACGCCCACCACCGACCGCATCTACGTGCTCGTCCATGGCGACCAGCCGGGGCAGATGGAACCCACCCGCGACCCCTTCGTGAGCCGCCTGACCTATCCCCTCCCCAGCCTGGAGGGGGTGGCGCTGGTGGACACGCCCGGCACGAACGCGATCATTCGGCAGCACCAAGCACTCACCGAGGGCTTCTTGCCGCGCGCCGACCTGGTGCTGTTTCTGACCTCGGCGGACCGGCCTTTCACCGAGTCCGAGCGGCAGTTTCTCGCGCTGGCCGCCCGCTGGGGCCGCAGCGTGATCTTGGTCGTCAACAAGGCCGACCTGCTGGAAACGCAGGCGCAGCGCGAGCAGGTGCGCGAGTTCGTCTCGGCGGGGGCGCGGGGCGTGCTGGGCCTCACGCCGCCGGTGTTCCTGATCAGCGCGCGGGGCGAGCAACGGGGGGGTGACCCGGGCTTCTACGCGCTGCGCGAGGTGCTGAAGATGCGTCTCTCGGAAACCGAGCGCACCCGGCTGAAGCTGCAAAGCCCCCTGGGCACGGCGGCGGAAATCCTGGGCGGCGAGGAAGCCCGCGCCGGGGCCGCCCGCCAGACGCTGACCGAGGACCTGAGCATCCTGCGCGACCTCGAAGCGCAGCGCGAGCACCACCGCGTGAGCATGCTGGGCGAACTCGACGGGCAGCTCAACCGCCTGGGCCGCCTCCTCAGCGAGTTCGAGGTGCGGGCCGACCGCTTCATTGACGATAAACTGCGCTTCGGCAATATTCGCGGCCTGCTGAACAGCCGCGAGCTGGAGGAACAATTCCGGCGCGAGGCGGTCGCGGACCTGCCCGACGCCCTCGACCGGCAGTTCGGCAGCATGATCGACCGCTTCGTGGAGGCCAACCTGCACTTCTGGGAGGACGTGCAGGCCTTCTTGCTGCGCCGCCAGCCCAGCAGCGAGGTGGCGCGCACCCGCTTCTCCTACGACCGGGGTGCCCTGCTGGAAGGCATCGCGGGCAGCGCACGCGAGCACCTGGAAACGACCACCGAACACGAACTCGGCCGCCAACTCGCGCGTGATGCTGAGGACGCCCTCAAGGGCGCGGTGGGCGGACTGGCCGGGGGCATCGGCATCGGGGCCACGCTGGGCGCGCTGATCGGGGCCTCCGCCGTGGACTTTACCGGGGGCATCCTGGCGGGCCTCACGCTGGGCAGCCTGGGCCTCTTTGTGCTGCCCAACAAGCGGCTTCAGGCGCACCGGCAACTGCGCCAGAAGGTCGCGGACCTGCGCGAGGCCCTGGAGCGCATCGTGCGCCGCGAGTACGAATGCGAGCAGGAGCGCGCCGACACCCGCCTGCGTGACGCCATCAGCCCCTACACCCGCTTCACCCAGCAGGAGCAGGCCCGGCTGGAACAGGCCCAGACCCGCGCCGCCGAGCTGCGTGCCCGGCTGGACGCTTTGCAGGCGGACGTCAAGGCCCTCGACTAGACCTCTTGCGGGGCGGCTGACCGTGACACCGCCCTAGGGGAAACTTGACAAGAGCCGCCGCTATCCTTAGCATTGCTTTCGCTTCACCATTGCTGGGGTGGCGGAATTGGTAGACGCACTAGCTTGAGGTGCTAGCGCCGCGAGGCGTGTGGGTTCAAGTCCCATCTCCAGCACCAATGGGCCGCCGGAATCTTAGGGTTCCGGCGGTGCGCTTTTGGGGCAGTGTTGCGGCACGGCGCGCGTATGCTACACTCCGCCTCGCATTGCTGGCGCAACGCAGCGGGAACGCTCGAACCTGGTCAGGGCCGGAAGGCAGCAGCCATAAGGGATGATTCTCGGGTGCCGTTGCTCACCGGCAATGCTTTTTTTGTGCCTTCCGGCCCTGCAACCGTTTCTTTCCTGCTCGCTCTGCTGCGCAGTCGTCGTGAACGGACGCCCCGGGGGACGCCACTCCTCAGCTTTGCAAGTCCGCTCGGGTTGAACAGTTTTTGTCACTGTTCAACCGGAATTCGTATCAGCGGGCCGCCCGTTGTGCCTCAGCCTGGGCGGCCAGTTGCCGCCCCGCCCGCACCTCTCTCTCCGTGACCACGTGGGCGGCGGGGGTGATGCGCTCACCCGCATGGGTCCAGCCTCCCGCCGGGGCGTGCGGGGACGGCGACAGTTGGGAACGGAGCAGCCTCAGCAGGTCGGGGGTCAGCATGGCTGGAGTGTGCGGGCGGCCCGTCAGACGGCGGTCTGAGAGGCGTCAGGGGGAGGTCAGCGCAGCCCCTCAGCGCGTCTTGGGAATCAGCACCAGCGCCTGCACCTCCTTCACCACGGCCAGTTCGCGCAGCCGCTCGCCGTCGAGGTCGCCGGACTTGGCGAGGGCCTCGGCCTTCTTGCGGTCGATGGCGGCGACCTCCAGGGCGGCGGCGTCTCCGAACACGTCGCGGAAACGGTCGAGGGGGTACTCGACGCGGCGCGACACCTTCAGGTCGGCGCGGTAGAGGTCCGTCTCGGCGCGGGCACCGCCGACCAGGGCCGCCTTGATCTGCGCGGCCAGCTCGTCGCGTTCCAGTTCCAGGCCCTGCAAGGTGTCGCGCAGGGTGGCGTAGCGTTCCAGCAGTTCCTCCAGGGTGGGTTCGGTGGTCGGGTCCGTCATGGCCTGACGATACGCGAGGTCACCTCATCCGGGCCGGGTAGGATACCCAGTGTGAGCCTGCCTCCCTTTGACTCCAACGAACTCGAACGGCGCATTCTGGACGCGGTCCGCCGCGGGGCCAGCATGGAAGACATCGCCGGGCTGCGCCCCGGCCGCATGTCCACGCCCGAAGACGCGATTCAGGCCCTCAAGGACGGCAACGCCCGCTTCTTCTCCGGCCACGCCACCCGGCCGGAGGCGGACGCCAACCAGCGCCGCGCCCTGATCATGGGCCAGACGCCCTTTGCGACGGTCCTGGCGTGCAGTGACAGCCGCGTGCCGGTGGAGATCGTGTTCGACCAGGGCCTGGGCGACCTCTTCGTGGTGCGGGTGGCGGGCAACGTGGTGGGCGAGGGGGTGCTGGGGTCGCTGGAATACGCCACCGAGCACCTCAACGTGCACCTGATCGTCGTGATGGGCCACGAGGGCTGCGGGGCCGTCGCCGCCGCGCTGCTGTCCCCCGAGCAGCTCGCGCAGGAACCCGAGAACCTGCGCCACCTGATCACCCGCATTCAGCCCTGCGTGCAGAGCCTTCCCCCCATCCGCGACAAGAAGGCCCGGATGCGCGAGGCCGTGCTGAACAATGTCCGGCATCAAGTGGCCGCCCTGCGCGAGCAGCCCGTCATCCAGGCCGCCGAGGCCAGCGGGCGCATCCGCGTGATCGGGGCCTTTTACGAGATCGGCTCCGGGGCGGTGGACTTCCTGACCGAGGAAGAAGACCTGCGGCCCTGAGGGGTGGGGCCGCCGGGCTAGAGTGCGGCCGTGGAAGCACCTCACCCCGTCATGGTGGGCGAGCGGGTGATCCTGGCGCGGCTGCGACGCGAGGACATCCCCGAACTCACCCGCTACTTTCAGAATCTCGAACTCAGCACCTACCTGGGCGGCTCCGGTGTGTCCTACAGCCTCGAAGACGAGCAGGCGTACTTCGAGAGCATCAGCCGCAACAACCCCGCGCACGTCACCTTCGGCGTGTACGAGCGGGACGGTGGCCGGTTAATCGGCGGCGTGGACCTGCACGACATCAACCACCGCCACGGCACCGCCGAACTGGGCGTGAGCATTCACGATCCGGCGTGCTGGAGCGGCGGCTTCGGCTCCGAGGCGACCCGGCTGATGGTGGAATACGGCGTGTTCCACCTCGGTCTGCACAACATCCTGCTGAAGGTCTTTTCCTTCAACACCCGCGCCATCCGCGCCTACGAGAAAGTCGGCTTCGAAGTCTGCGGGCGGCGGACGGGCACGGTCAGGCTGGGCGGCCAGCGGTACGACACCGTCTTCATGGAAATCACGGCGAACCGGGTCGATATGTCCGCCTTGCAGGCCCAGATCACGCTGCTGAAGTGACGGCAACAAAAAACCGCCCGGTGGTGCGGGGTGGGCACTTCAGCGGGGAGGCGAGGGGGTGTTCACCCAGTCAGAGGCCGTTCCCGGCTCCTGTGAACTTGTGTTGCGCCCTAAGTTTTACCGGGCCGGACCACCCTCTGATCCAGGGCGTCCGGCCACTTCTCTATCAGCACTGGCTTTCCTGTTGAGAGGTGAGGTCGTGGGCTGGCGTGTCGCCGCGGTCGTTTCCCCACGCTGTCATGCTTCCCGCCCGTCACCGGACTTCCAGAGTCTGGCGGACGGGGCGCGGTAGAATGGCGGTGTTACGCGCCCCGGCTTTCCAGCGGGCGCGTCTTTCAAGGAGACACTGAAACATGGCCGGTCACAGCAAATGGGCGCAGATCAAGCGCAAGAAGGGTGCCAACGACAAGAAACGCAGCGCGATGTACTCCAAGCACATCCGCGCCATTCAGGCAGCCGTGCGGTCGGGCGGGAGCGGCGACCCGGCGGCGAACCTCAGCCTGAAAAACGCCATCGCGGCGGCCAAGGCCGACACGGTGCCCGCCGACAACATCGAGAACGCGATCAAGCGCGCGGCGGGCGCGGCCGAGGGTGCGGCCGAGTACAAGGAAGTCACCTACGAGGGCTACGGCCCCGGCGGCACGGCGATCTTCATCGAGACGCTGACCGACAACGTGAACCGCACGGTGGCCGACATCCGCGCCGTGTTCAACAAGCGCGGCGGCTCGCTGGGCACCAGCGGCTCGGTGGCGTGGCAGTTCGAGAAAAAGGGCGTCATCCTGCTGCCCGACGCTTCTGAGGCGGCGCAGGAAGCCGCCATCGAACACGGCGCGGAGGACTTTCAGGAGTCGGAGGAAGGGCTGGAAATCAGCACCGCCCCGAACGACCTGTACACCGTGCAGGACGGCCTTGCGGCGGCGGGCTTCCGGGCCGAGAGCGGCCAGATCACCATGATCCCCACCAACACGGTCGCAGTGAGCGGCGACGACGTGCGCAAACTGCTGACGCTGGTGGATGCCCTGGAAGACCTGGACGACGTGCAGAACGTGTACACGAACGCGGAGCTGCCGGAGGAAGTCGAGGCGTAAGCAGAAGGCGGAAGGCCAATGGCAGAAGGCAGATGGCTCGGGGAAGCTCCCGCCATCTGGCTTCTGCTTTCAGCCCTCTGCCCCCAGCACCAGCGCCCGCGCGTTCCCCCCTACCCGGTCCCACAGCGTGAAGGCGGCCCGCGCGCCGGGGCGGATGATGCCCTCGTCGTCCCAGTTTGCCGCGAGGGCGGGGCCGCGGGTGTGCGCCCACAGCACCTCCTGCTCGGTCAGGGCCTCAGCGGGGGCGAGGCGCTGGCCGCTGTCGTCCACGCGGGTCATGGCCGCCGCGAAGTTGGCGCGGACATCGGGCGGCGCGACCGGGGCATCGGAGCCGAAGGCCAGCACCGCCCCGGCGTCCCGCAGCGAGCGGAAGGCGTAGCTGGTGGCCTCCAGGTGGGGCAGCAGCTCGCGGATCATCGCGCCGTCGGCCTGGAGGTGGATGGGCTGCACGCTGGCCGTCAGGCCCCGGAAGCGGGGAAGGTCCTCCGGGCGCAGGTGCTGGGCATGCTCGACCCGCAGGCGCACACCCTGCTGGGCCGCGAGGGGCCGCAGGCTGTCGTAGACGTCCAGCACCTCCGTGTTCGCGCGGTCCCCGATGGCATGCGTGACGGGCGTCAGGCCCAGGCGCAGGGCCTCGGCCCCCCGCTCGCGGATCAGCTCGGGCGGGTCGAGGGGCATACCGGTGCCGCTGCCGTCCGCGAAGCCGGGGGCGTGCAGCCAGGCGGTGCGGCTGCCCAGCGCCCCGTCGGCAAAGAACTTGACGCCGCCCCACTCGAACAGGCCGCCGCTGCCCCGGCCCAGCCCCAGCTCGTGGGCCTGCGCCAGGCGCTCGTGCGGGAGGGCCGCCCAGACGCGCAGCGGCAGCTCTCCCCGCGCGGCGAGGGTCTGGAGGGCCAGCGGCGCGGCCGGGGCCTCGAAGGCCATCGTATGCGCGCTGACGTACCCGCGCGCCGCCAGGTCGTCCGCCCCTGCCCGGGCCGCCGCCAGGTATTCGGCCTCGCTGGGGGTGGGGACCGCGCGGGCCACCAGACCGCTGGCATGTTCCAGCAGGGTGCCCAGGGGCCGCACGATCCGGCCGCCCTCCGGGTCCGGCGTCTCTGGCGTTACCCCTGCCAGCCGCAGCGCGAGCGAGTTGGCCCAGCTCAGGTGCAGGTCGCGCGAGTACAGCAGGACCGGGTGGTGGGGACTGACGTCGTCCAGCATCTGCGCGGTGGGGTACTCGCCCAGGCCCAGCTCGCTCAGCAGGAAGCCGCCACCGCGAATCCAGCTTCCGGCGGGCGTGTTCATGGCCCGCTGCGCCACCCGCGCCTGCACCTCCGTCACGCTGCGCGCCCCGTGCAGGTTCAGCTCCGACAGCGAGAAGCCGTAGCTCACCAGATGGATGTGGGCCTCGGCCAGGCCGGGCGTGAGCGTCAGGTCACGGTGGTCCAGCACGCGGGCGCGGGGGGCCAGCGCGTGAACCTCCTCCCGGCTGCCGACCGCCAGCACCCGGCCCCCACTGACCAGCACGGCCTGGGCCTGGGACCGCGCCTCGTCGAGGGTCAGGGTGGTCGCGTGGATGACGGTCAGGTCAGGTGCGGAAGGCATAGGCCCCAGACTAATCCAGCCCAGACTCATCCAGCCACAGGAGCCAGCCGCCGGGAAAGGAGGCGGGTGAAGTTTCGCACCTGCCTTTCTGACGGCGCTGCTAGACTGCGATCATGCCGCGCATCCTCGTGGTGGATGACGACGCCGCCATCCTCAAACTCATCAGTGTGATTCTCAGCCGCGCCGGGCACGAGGTTCGCACCAGCAGCCACCCGGTCGAGGCGCTGGACCTGCTCCAGGTCTTCACGCCCGACCTGGTGATCAGCGACGTGGTCATGCCCTACATGACCGGCCTGGAGTTTCTGGAAAAGGTGCGGGGCCACGAGAAGATGGGTGCCCTGCCCTTCGTGCTGCTCTCCAGCCACGCCGAGCGGGGCGACGTCCGGAGGGGCATGAACCTGGGGGCCGACGACTACCTGCCCAAGCCCTTTACCCCCCAGGACCTGACCACCGCCGTGGACGCCAGGCTGCGCCGGGCGGGCCTGACCCTCCAGGGCGAGAGCGGTATGTCGGTGCGGGGGTTGGGGACCGCCCAGGTGGTGTGGCAGGGCGCGCCCGTCTCCTGGGTGTCGCGCAAGGCGCTGGAACTGTTCTTCTACCTGCTGGAACACAAGGAGGTCACGTCCTGGGAGGCCGCCGAGGCGCTGTGGCCGGAAAAGGACGAGGCGCGGGCCAGCAGCCTCTTTCACACCACGCTGCACCGGTTGCGCCGCAGCCTGAGCGGTGAGGCCGTGGTCAGCACCAACCGCCGCTACGCCCTGAACGGCGACCTGAAACCCGACTACGACGTGTCGCGCTTCGAGCTGCTGGCGGCCCAGGCCGAGCAGGGCACGCTGGGTCTGGAGGAACTGCGCGAACTCGCGGGCCTGTACGGCCATTTCCTGCCCGGTGCCGACAGCCCCTGGGTGGACGACGTGCGCTCACGCCTGGAGCAGAAGCAACTGAGCGTGCTGGGCCTGGCCGCCCAGGCTGCCACCCGGGCGGGCCGCGTGCGCGACGCCGCGGGCTTCCACCAGCGCGCCCTCGCCATCGACCCCCTCAGCGAACCCGACTGGCAGGGCCTGGCGCGGGCGCTGGACACCATCGGCGACCCCCGCGCCCGCCTCGCCGCCCAGCGGGAAGCGTGGTGGGCCGTGGACCTGGATTGAGAGGGCGGCCAGCTTCCAGCGGTTAGCCCTGATTCACAGCCGGACCGGGTAGGCCAGCGTGCCCTCGTAGATGGCGCGGCCCACGATGGCTCCCTGGATGCCCTCCTCGGCCAGGAGGCGCACGTCGTCGGTGGTGGCGACGCCGCCGCCCACGATCAGGGTGTTGGTCCAGAGCTGGCGGACCTGGCGCATCAGGTCGCGGTCCAGACCGCGCAGGGTGCCGTCGCGGGTCACGTCGGTGAAGATCAGGGTTTCCAGGCCCGCCAGCGCCAGCGTGGGCGTGAGCTGCGCCACCTGGAGGCCGCTGCCCTCGGCCCAGCCGTGAATGGCGACCTCCAGCCCGCGCGCGTCCAGGCTCACCACCACCCGCTCGGGACCGTGGGCGGCGATCAGGTCGCGCACCAGGTCGGGGCTGCGCACGGCGGCGGTGCCGATGACGACCCGCTCCACGCCCGCCCGCAGCAACTCCTCCGCCGCCTCGCGGTCGCGGATGCCGCCGCCCACCTCCACCGGCACGCCCACCTCGGTGGCAATCTGGCGGATGACGGCGCGGTTCTCGCCGCGTCCAGTCGCCGCGTCGAGGTCCACCAGGTGCAGCAGGCCCGCACCCAGGCCCACCCAGTGCCGCGCGGCGGCCAGCGGGGAGTCGAAATACACCGTCTCGCGGTCGGGGTCGCCCTCGTAGAGGCGCACGGCGCGGCCCGCCTGGATGTCCACGCAGGGAATGACAAGGGGAAGGGAGGCACCGGTCATGCGGGCAGGATAGCGGGCGGCCCGCCGGGGGAAGGTAGACTCCGGGAGCCGTGCGTATCGGGATTGTCACCGCCACCTACCTGCCGTCCCGCAACGGCGTCGCCACCAGTACCGCCCTGTACGCGCGCGGCCTGTGCGACCTCGGCCACGAGGTCCGCATCTTCGCGCCGCGGCATCCCCAGGCCCCCCCGCACGAGGAGGGCGTGTACCGCCTCAATTCCTCCTTCGCGGGGGCGCGGGCGCTGGGCGGCCCCGCCGACTATCCGGTGATGCTGGCCCCGGGGCCACTGCTGACCGCGCGGCTGCCGCTGCGCGACCTGGACGTGCTGCACACCATGCATCCCTTTCTGGCCGGGCGGCTCGCGCTGACGTGGTCGCGGCTGGCGAATGCCCCGGTGGTCTTCACCGCCCACACCCAGTACGACCAGTACCTGCACTACGCGCCCATGCCGAGGCGGGTGGGCCGCGCGATGCTGCGCCCGCACGTGGCGGCCTTCGCCCGGCGGGTGGACACGGTGCTGGCCCCCGGCCGCGCGATGGTCGAGATGCTGCGCGAGTACGGCTTCGCGGGCGAGGTGCAGCTTTTCCCCAACCCGGTGGACCTGGCGGCCTTCCGGGGGGCGCGCGGCGGGGCCTTCCGCGCCGAGTACGGCGTGCCGGGGGATGTCCCGCTGGTCATGTACCTGGGCCGCCTGGCTCCCGAGAAGAATCTGGAGGTGATGCTGCGCGCCTTTGCCCAGGCCCAGGCCTCGCGCCCGGAACTGCGCCTGCTGGTGGTGGGCGACGGCCCCAGCCGCCAGGAGGCCCAGGTGGGAGCACCGCCCGGTGTCACCTTCACCGGCCCGGTCCCCTACAGCCGCGTGCCGGAGGCGCTGGCCGCCGCCGACGCCTTTCTCACCGCCAGCACCAGCGAGGTCCTGCCCATGAGCATGATCGAGGCGCTGGCGGCGGGTGCCCCCCTGGTCGCCGCCCGCAGCCCCGCCGCCCTCGACCTGGTGCAGGAGGGCGTGAACGGCACCGTGACAGACGCCACGCCCGCCGCGCTGGCCGCCGGCCTGCTGGACGTGCTGGACCCTGCCCGGCTGCCCACCTTGCAGGCCGGGGCCAGGGAGAGCGCCGCGCAGTACGACCTGCCCACCCGCGCCGCCGCGCTGGAGGAGGTCTACATCCGCACGGTGGCGCGGGGAAGGACGCGCAGAGGGAAAAGCTATGAGCCGTGAGCTATGAACAAGCTGGCTGCTGCGAAAGCGGAAGCCTCCAGGTGTCGGTTCATAGCTCATAGCCCATAGCTCACGACCCCCTCCGCTGGCCGCCAAGGGAAAACCCCCGCTTGATGCGGGGGCCTTGTGCTGTGGTGCCGAGGATGGGATTTGAACCCACACGCCTCGCGGCGCTAGTCCCTGAAACTAGTGCGTCTACCAATTCCGCCACCTCGGCATTCCTTGGCTTGCGCCCGGGGGCGCGTTTCAGGCTCGCTTACTTTACCGGCACCCTCGGGAACTGTCAACAGGGGGTGGGGAGCGGAAGGCGAAAGGCAGAAGGCCAAAAGCAATTCCTGCCTTCGGCCTTCTGCCACCTACCTTCTGTGTCCCGCTTACTTCACCAGGCCGAGCTTGCGGACCTCGTCGCGCTCCTCTTCCAGCTCCTGCGCCGTGGCGTCCATCTTGCCGCGGCTGAAGTCGCTGACGGAGAGGCCCTGGACGATCTCGTACTGCCCGCTGTGGGTGCGGACGGGGAAGCCGTAGATCAGGCCCTGGGGAATGCCGTAGCTGCCGTCACTGGGAATGCCCATGCTGACCCACTCGCCCTCGGGCGTGCCCAGCCCCCAGTCGTGCATGTGGTCGATGGCGGCGGAGGCGGCGGAAGCGGCGGAGCTGGCCCCGCGCGCCTCGATGATGGCCGCGCCGCGCTTGGCGACGGTAGGGATGTACTCCTGCTCGTACCACTGGCGGTCCACCTGCTCCAGGGCGGGCTGGCCGTTCACGGTGGCGTGCGAGAGGTCGGGGTACTGGGTGGAGGAGTGGTTGCCCCAGATGGTGATGTTCTTGATGGCCGTCACGGGCTGGCCGGTCTTCTCGGCCAGCTGCGAGAGGGCGCGGTTGTGGTCCAAGCGGACCATCGCCGTGAACTGCTTCGGGTCGAGATCGGGGGCGTTCTGCTGTGCGATCAGGGCGTTGGTGTTGGCCGGGTTGCCCACGACCAGCACCTTCACGTCGCGGCTGGCGACCTTGTTCAGCGCCTCGCCCTGGGGCTTGAAGATGCCGCCGTTCGCGCCCAGCAGGTCCCCGCGCTCCATCCCGGCCTTGCGCGGCATCGCGCCGACCAGCAGGGCGTAGTCGGCGTCCTTGAAGGCCACCATCGGGTCGTCGCTGGTCACGATGTCGGCCAGCAGCGGGAACGCGCAGTCCCGCAGTTCCATCACGACGCCCTGAAGCGCTTTGAGAGCGGGCGTGATTTCCAGCAGTTGCAGGATAACGGGCTGGTCCTTGCCCAGCATGTCGCCCGCCGCGATGCGGAACAGCAGGCTGTAGCCGATCTGCCCAGCAGCGCCGGTCACGGCCACGCGGACGGGTTGCTTGGTGCTCTGGTTCATCGTCATGGTGATTCCCTCCCGAAAGGTGAAGTTTTTCGGCCCATCCTAACGCCGGGGGCGGGCAAGGGGCGGGGGGCGTTCCCCTGGGGGAGACAGGGGGAGCAGCCAGCGACCAGCTTCCAGCAAAAGCGCCCCAGGCTGGCTGCTGGCGACTGGAAGCTGGCCGCTCAAATCGGCGCGTCCTCCGCGAACCGCGGCTCGCGCTTCTCGCGCAGGCTCGCCAGCCCTTCCTTCACATCCGGCCCCGTGAAGCCCAGGAACTCCAGGGCGAGGCTGGCGTCGAAGGTGGGTCCCATGGCGCGCAGCCAGTTGTTCAGGGCGTACTTGGTCCAGCGAACGGCGGTGGGGCTGCCCGAGGCGAGGCGGCGGGCGACCTGCCAGGCGCGGCCTTGCAGCTCCTCGTCGGGGACGCAGAGGCTGACCAGGCCGATGCGCTCGGCCTCCTCGCCGGAGACGGGTTCGCCGGTCAGCAGGTGGTATTTGGCCTTGTTCAATCCGCACAGCAGGGGCCAGATGATGGCGGCGTGGTCGCCCGCCGCGACCCCCAGGCGCACGTGGCCGTCGAGCAGCCGCGCACTTCTCGCGGCCACGCTCACGTCGGCCAGCAGCGCGACCGCCAGTCCCGCGCCCACGCAGGGGCCGTGGATGGCGCTCACGATGGGCTTGCCGCAGTTGATGACGTTGTAGACGAGGTCGCGCGCTTCCCGCCACACGCGCGCCAGGGCGGTGAAATCCTGGCTCATCTCCTCGATCAGGGTAAAGTCCCCGCCCGAGGAAAAGCCGCGCCCCTCGCCCCGCACCAGCACGCAGCGGATGCCCGAAGCCGCGTCGATGTCGCGCCAGACATACGTCAGCGCCCGGTGGGCCTCGGCGTTCACACTGTTCAGCGTCTTCTCGCTGCGGATGACGAGTTCGAGGAGGCCGCCCTCGTGCAGGGTGAGGTGCAGGCCGGGATACGCACCGGGCGCGGTCAGTTGCTCGGGAAGCATGGGCGGAGGGTAACACCCCAGGCCGACCCCCCTGAACGGGGGCAGCGCAGCTGCGGTGTCAGGCGGCCAGGTCAGGCTCTAGGCTGGGGACCGTTCTCCCTTTCCGCCTGCCCGCCGTCCCGGTAGCCCCCGAGGTGCCCCATGCAACATGTTCTGCCTGCTGCCCTGCTCGCCGCCTGCGGTCTGCTCGCCTCCTGTGGTTCGGGGGGCCCCACGGCTCCGGCGTCCTCCATCACCGTCTCCGTGACCGACAGCGACCTGGGGGACAGCTTCACGTACCAGGCCCCCGGCAACTTCAGCCCTGCACCCGGTCCCACGCCGGGCTACCCGCAGTCCGCGGGCGAGGCCGCCATGCTGGCCGCGATCAATGCCGAGCGGGCGCGGGGCGGCACCTGCCCGGACGGGACCACCTCCCCGCCCCGGGCCGCCCTGACGTTCGAGGGCCACCTGCACCAGGCCGCCACGGGCTACGCGCGGGTGCTGGCGGCCAGTGGCAGCCTGGACCTGCCCCACCGCACCGGGGACAGCACCCCCGCGCGCCGGATGGTGGCGGCGGGCTTCGTGCCCGCGCCCGCTCCCGGCAAGCCGCTCGTCTTCATGGAAAGCCTGGCCGCCGGGATGACCGACCCCGCCGAGATCATCACGGCCTGGAAGACCAGTGTGCGGCACTGCGAGGCGCTGTACGCCGAGGTCCCCTATGGCAGCGTGGCCCGTGCGGACGGCCAGCGCGGGGCGTACTGGGTGCTGAACCTGGCCGGGGAGCAGCGGTAGCGCCGGGCAGACGGAAACGTCAGGGCAGCCCGACCAGCCCCAGCGGGTTCACCAGTGCGGCGGGCGCGCCCAGCTCCGCGGCGACACCCGTATCCGGCACACCGGGCGGCCCGGCCAGCAGCAGGGTCGGGCGGGCCTCCAGGGCGATGCTGCCCGCATCGTCCAGACGGGAGAGCAGCGCCTCGAAGGTCCAGTCGCGCGCCCACAGGCGCTTGAGGGCGTGCAGGGCCGGGGTGCCGGGGGGCGTGACGCGGGCCGCCTCCACCTGCCGCACACCCGGCCGCCGCAGGTGGACCTCCCCCGCGCTCAGCCCCGCGTTGCCCAGCGCCCGGTAAAAGAGCTGCACCGCGTCGTCGAGCAGGGAACTGGTGCGGACCAGGGCCTGCGCCCGTTCGGCCAGTTCTTCAAGCAGGTCCTCGTCCAGGCGGGCGGGGTTCAGGGGCGCGAGCAGGCGCGAGAGCTGCTCGGGCAGGTTGGCGCGGCGGTAGAACTCCTCCTCGAAGGTGGCAGGCAGGAGCATCGCGGCCGGGACGCGGCCGGGGTGGGCCGCCAGCCGATGCGTCTCCGCGCCCACCTGCGCTTCGGGCAGCCGGGCCGCCTCCGCGAGTGTTAGCATGGGGGGAGCTTACCCGAACTCCGGCGGCACCCGGCCCCCTTCCCCGTCCAGCCCTGCCCAGGCTTCCAGGTGGGCGTGGTCGTTGTAGGTCAGCAGGGTCCAGCGGCCCGAGTCGCGGGTCAGGCGGGTGAGGCCGGTGTGGGCCAGGCGGAGCGCGAAGGGCAGCACGTAGTCCGGCTGGGGCAGGGCGGGCCAGCCGAACAGCCCATGCAGCAGCGCGCGGATGGCGGCCCCGTGGGTAAAGGCCGTGACGGTTCCGCCGGGCAGTTCCCCGGCCCAGCCGCTCAGCCGCGCCGCGACCTCCCGCAGGCTCTCGCCGCCGCCCGGCGCAGGGAGGGTCCAGGGGTCGCGCTGCCAGGCGGCGTAGTCGGGGTCGTGCCGCACCTGCGCCGTGGTGGTCCCTTCATAGCGCCCGAAGTGCAGCTCGCGCAGCCGCACGTCGAGCGTCAGGGGTTCGCCGGGCAGGGCGATCAGGGCCGTCTCGACCGCCCGCTGGAGGTCGCTGGCGTAGACCCGGCCGGGGTCCTGTCCCAGCAGCCGCCGTGCTAGCCGCCCGGCCTGCTCGGTCCCCAGCGGTCCCAGCGGCGTGTCGGTCCAGCCCTGCCAGCGGCCCGCGCCGTTCCAGTCGGTCGCGCCGTGCCGGATCAGGGTGAGGTGCAGCCTCTCCCCGGTGTCCGGCGTGTTCAGGGCCGGGCCTCGGGGTCGGGGTCCGCGCTGGCGGTGTCCTGGCCCTCGGGCAGGGGGTCCACCGGGCGGGGCTTGCCGTCCTCGTCCACGGCGACAAACACGAAAAAGCCGGTGGTGGCGAGTTGCTGCTCGCCGGAGGCCATGTTCTCGCGGTACACGTCCACCCGGATGGTCATGGAGGAGCGGCCCACCTTCACCACCCGCGCGTCGAGGGCCACCGCGTCCCCCACCCGGATGGGCACGTGAAAGTCCACGCCGTCCATGCGGGCCGTGACCACCGCGCCGCGCGCATGCCGCACCGCCGCGACGCTGGCCGCCTTGTCCATCAGCGACAACACGAAGCCGCCAAAGGCCGTGCCGAGATAGTTGGTGTCCTTGGGAAACACCAGTTCCAGCATCCGCGCGCGGCTGCGCGGGGCGGGCGTGGTGCCCTGAGTGGGAGAGCCGGGGGGCGGGGAGACAGGCTGCGTCATCGTGCCCGAGTGTAGCGGCCCACGCCAAGCTCCCCCATTCCGGCTTTTCATCCGCCGACTTTCCGGAATGGGGGGGAGCCAATTGACAGCTTCTGTCCTCCATGCCAGCATGACGGACACCCAACTTGTACTGCGTCCAGGGCCGCCCGCGGCCTGCTCCGGCTTCTGCCACCTCTTCCGGCACCGCTCCTTCCATTCACGTTTCCGGCGTTCCCGTTCCTGGAGGTCCACCATGCAAAAGCGCACCCTCGTTTCCCTCGTCCTGGCTCTGGCGGCCGGCTCGTCGCTGGCCGACCGGGTGGTGAACATCGGCTACAGCGGACCGCTCTCGGGCGGCGCGGCCTTTTACGGCAAGAACGTGCAGAGCGGCATCGATCTGGCGATAGGCGAGATCAACCAGGCGGGCGGCGTCAACGTGAACGGCGAGAAGGTCACCTTCAAGCTGGTCGCGCTGGACGACCGTTACTTGCCCAACGAGACGGCCACCAACGTGCGCCGCCTGACCAGCCAGGGCATCGACGTGATCTTCGTGCCCCACGCGGGCGGCATCCTGACCGTGCAGCCGCTGGCGAACCGCGACCCGAACTTCCTGCTGGTGGCCTACTCCAGCGAACCCAAGATTCTGGCCGCCAACAATCCCCTGACCTTCATGCTGCCGCCGCGCTACGACAACTACATCGCGCCCTTTACCAGCACGCAGATGAAGGCCTTCGGCAAGAAACTGGGGCTGGTCGGCACCACCAGCGCCTACGGCAAGCAGTGGACCGACGCCATCACCGACGAGTGGAAGAAGCAGGGCGGCACGGTCGGCAGCAACAACGGCGTGGACTACAGCACCACCGTGGACTTTTCCAGCGCCGTGACCAAGGCCCTGGCGGAAAAGCCCGACGTGCTGTTCGTGGGCGGCCCCTCGCAGCCCACCGCGCAGGTGATCAAGGCCGCGCGCGAGCAGGGCTTCAAGGGCGGCTTCATCGTGATGGACCAGGCCAAGTTCGAGGAGATGAACACCATCATCCCGCAGGCCTACCTCGACGGCTCGGTCGGGGTGCTGCCCACGATCGAGTACCCCGGCTCGCAGGCCTTTGTGGCGAAGTACCAGCGGGCCTACAAGAAGATTCCCACCAGCGAGGCGGCCCTGAACTACGTCGGCATGCACGCGGTCGCCCGCGCGATGGCGCTGGCCGGAACCACTACCGACCCGGTCGCCATCCGCGCCAAGCTGGGCCAGGCCGCCGCCTCGCTGCCCAAGTCGGTCGGCATCTACGCGGTGAAGGGCGTGACGCCCGCCGGGCACCTCGACTCCGACGTGGTGGCCGCGAGCGTGAAGGGCGGGAAATTCACCAAGCTGCGCCTGCCCAACATGAAGTAAGTGCCCCGCGCCGCGCCCCGTCTGCATGAGGGGCGCGGCGCATCTCTATCTGTTTTCTCTGCCGGACTGGAGACCTGCCTTGACCATCTTCTTGCAACAACTCTTCAACGCGCTGGCGCTGGGCGGCGTCTACGCGCTCGTCGCGCTGGGGCTGACCCTGGTCTACGGCGTGATGCGGGTGCCCAACTTCGCGCACGGCGGGCTGTACATGCTGGGCGCGTATTTCACGTTCGCCATCCTGACGGGCCTGGGCGTGCCCTACGTGGTCGCGCTGCTGCTCGCGGCCCTGGGGGTGGCGTTGCTGGCGGCGCTGCTGGAGCGCGTGGTGTTCTATCCGCTGCGCAACGCGCCGCACGTCCACGCGATGATCGCGGCGATCGGGGTGCTGTTCTTTCTGGAGGCGGCGGTGCAGCGCATCTGGGGAGCGGATTTCAAGCAGATTCCCGAACCGCTGCCGGGCATCCTGAACGCGGGCGGCGTGATCATCACCTGGCAGCGCCTGCTGGTGATCGCCGCCTCGCTGCTGGTGATGCTGGGCCTGAACTACTTCCTGAAGCGCACCCTGACCGGGGCCACCATCGAGGCGATGGCGCAAAACCGCGAGGGCGCGCGGCTGGTGGGCATCAACGTGAACCGGGTGGGCATGCTCACCTTCGCCATCTCGGGGGCGCTGGCCGCCGTCGCCGCCGCCCTGATCGCGCCGCTGATCTCGGTCGGCCCCAGCATGGGTGAGGTGATGAACCTCAAGGTCTTCGCGATCATCATCCTGGGTGGCATGGGCAGCGTGCCGGGGGCCATCGTGGGGGCCTTTTTGCTGGCCTTCGCGGAGATTTTCGGGGGGTTCTACATCAATTTCGACTTTGCCGACGTGATCGGCTTCGCGGTGCTGGTGCTGGTGCTGGCGATTCGGCCCGAGGGCCTCTTTAGGAGGGGAACATGAAACCGGGCCTGCTGGGCTGGCTGGCCGTCTTCGTGCTGGCGGCGCTGCTGCCCCTCGTGCATCCCGGCGGCTACGTGCTGGACATCGCCATCAACACCATGATCTGGGCGATGCTGGCCTACGGCCTGAACGTGATGCTGGGCTACACCGGGCTGCTGCCGCTGGCGCACGCCGGGTTTTTCGGCATCGGGGCGTATGCGGTGGGCATCCTGACACTGAAGGCCGGGTGGAGCTTCTGGCTGGCGTGGCCCGCCGCGGTGGTGCTGTGCGCGCTGCTGGGGCTGCTGCTGGGGCTGGTGGCCTTCCGCACCAAGGGCGACGCCTTTTCCATCTTCACGCTGGGCGTCGGCGTGATCATCGCGCTGGTGATCAACAAGTGGGACGCGCTGACCGGCGGCAACGAGGGCCTCAACGGGGTGCCGCCCGCCAACGGGTTCCTGGGCATCGACTTCTCGAAGGCCACCAACTTCTATTACGTGGCGCTGGCGGCGCTGGCCGTCACGGTGCTGGTGGTGGCGCGGACGCGGGGCAGCGTGTTCGGGCGCTCGCTGGCCGCCATCCGGGGCGGCGAGGACCTGGCCCGCAGCGCGGGGATCGACGTCTTCTCGCACAAGCTGCGCGCGCTGATGCTCTCGACCGCCATCGCGGGCTTCGCGGGCGGCGTGTACGCGGCCTACGTGGGCTTTCTGGGGTCGAGCGTGGCCGGGCCGACCACCACCTTCACGGTGCTGCTGTACCTGCTGGTGGGCGGCGTGGGCACGCTGGCGGGGCCGCTGCTGGGCACCGCGCTGATCTTCGTGGCGCTGCAATTCATGAAGGGCCTCCAGGACTACCAGTACATCGTGTTCGGGCCGCTGCTGGTGCTGCTGGTGATGTTCGCGCCGCAGGGCCTGGCCGGGCTGTGGGATCGCTGGAGCCTGCGCCGGACGGCGGCGCGGACCGAGCGGGCGGTGGACCATGCCTGACCCCCAGCCCAACACGCCCATGCTGGAGGTTCAGGACCTCGGCATCCGCTTCGGCGGCCTCCAGGCCGTGCGCGACGTGACAGCCAGCCTGCCGGCGGGGCAGATCACCGCGATCATCGGGCCGAACGGCGCGGGCAAGAGCACCTTCTTCAACCTGATCTCGGGCTTCTACCAGCCCACCTCGGGGCGCATCCGGTTCCGGGGCGAGGACATCACCCGCCTCCGGACGCACCAGGTGGTCGGGCGCGGCATCGCCCGGACCTTCCAGACGACCACCATCTACAAGGAACTCAGCGTGCTGGACAACGCCATGATCGGCCACCGCGTCCGCACCCGCGCCGGACTGCTCGACGCGCTGCTGCGCACGGGCCGCGAGCGCCACGACGAGGGGGAAAGCCGCGCCGGAGCCATGCGGGCGCTGGAGCGGGTGGGCCTGGCGGCCCAGGCCGGGCGGCCCGCCGGGGCGCTGACGCAGGAGGGTCAGAAGCGCGTGGGCATCGCCATGGCACTCGCCAGCGACCCCCACCTGCTGCTGCTCGACGAACCCGCCGCCGGAATGAACCCGGAGGAGACGGTCAGCCTGATGAGCCTGATCCGCGAACTCGTCGCGGGCGGCCTGACGGTCGCGCTGGTCGAACACAAGATGAACCTGGTGATGGGCCTGGCCGACCAGATCCTGGTACTGCACCACGGCCAGAAGATCGCGCAGGGCACTCCCGCCGAAGTCAGCCGCGACCCCGCCGTGATCGAGGCCTACCTGGGCGGCCATGCCCACGGCGGGCAGATGGGCCAGACCGCTGACGGGGGGAACGCCCATGCTTGAGGTCCGCGATCTGAGCGTGAACTACGGCTCCTTCCGGGCGCTGCACGACGTGAACCTGACCGTGCAGGGCGGCGAGATCGTGGTGCTGCTGGGCGCGAACGGGGCGGGCAAGAGCACCCTCTTCCGCACCCTCAGCGGCCTCCAGCGCCCCTCGGGCGGTACGGCGACCTGGAACGGCACGCCACTGACAGGCGGCAAACCGGAGTTCAACGTGGCGCACGGCGTGGCCCAGTGCCCGGAAGGCCGCCTGCTATTTCCCGACCTCAGCGTCGAGAAGAACCTGCGGCTGGGGGCCTTTGTCCACCGGCGGGACGCGGCAGGCACCGGGCGCGAGCTGGAGCGGGTCTACACCCTCTTTCCCGCGCTGGTGGAAAAGCGGCACGCCCCCGCCGGGAGCCTGTCGGGCGGCCAGCAGCAGATGGTCGCCATCGCCCGCGCCCTGATGGCCCGCCCCGAGCTGCTGCTGCTCGACGAACCCTCGCTGGGCCTCGCGCCGCTGGTGGTCGAACAGGTCTTCGAGGCCGTGCAGCGCGTCAACGAGGCGGGCGTCAGCGTGCTGCTGGCCGAGCAGAACGCCTTCGCCGCCCTCGGCATCGCGCACCGGGGGTACGTGCTGGAGGGCGGGCGCGTCTCGCTGCAAGGTACCCAGAACGAACTGCTGGGCGACGACCGGGTGCGGAGCGCCTACCTGGGGGTGTAGCCGGGGCGCTGTGGGGCGGGGGTCAGCGCAGGTTGGCCCCCGCCTCCCTGTTGTCTGCTTTCCTGTGGCTCCACCTTTGGGCGGACGACCTCCCTCCCTGAGTCAGGCACTCTCGTGAGTATGTTGAGTGACGAGGAGATGCGGCGCATCGAGGAGGAGGAGCTGGCCGCCGCCCGCGCCCTGGAGGCCCAGCAGGAACGCGCCCGTCACCAACTGGCCCTGCACGCCTACCGCCAGGAGGTGCGCGCGGTCCTCCGCCCCCAGAGAGCCGCCTGGCGCTCCGGCCTGTGGCTGCTGCCCCTGCTGGCCGCCGCCCTCGCCACGCTGCTGCTGCGCCCCGCCCCCGCCGTGAACGACGACACGAGCGGGGGCATCGCCACCTCCACGCTGGTGGACCGCTGCCGCACGGAGGTGGCCGCGGGGCTGGCGGGACGGAGCGGGTCGCCGGTCGACCTGCGCTTTCCCAGCCTGCGGGAGGCGGCGGGGCAGATGAGCGCGAACGCCGACGGCAAACGCTGGGACGGCTGGGTGGCTCTGCCCGGCGCGGCCCGCACGGACTTCAGTTGCCTTTTCACCGCCGCCGACGGGTCGGTCCAGGCGGAACTGCTTCAGGAGGACTCGCCATGAACCGCATCCTGCCCCTGCTGGCCCTCTGCACGCTCGGCCTTGCCCACGCAGCCCCCCGCAGCGTCCCCGTTCCGCGCGAGAAAGTCAGCCTGACCTGCGCCGACACCTACTTCCGGTCGCCGCGCCAGAACTTCCTGCTGGTGGACGAGACGTACCCGCACTGCACCCTGCGGCTGCCGCTGGCCCTGCATGAGCGCTGGCCGGGCGCGCGCACCTTCTACTTCATCCCGCGGGTGTCCGCCACCCTGTATGCCAGGGACGGCAAGGGCAAGGGCCGCTGGCTGCCCCTCACGCCGCTGGTGAATCCCGGCGAGGACCCGCTGCACCGCGCCGTCGCCTCGCGCGCCTACGAGGCGGTCGAACTGACCGGACCGCTGGGCAAACTGAGCGAGGTGGCCGGGCAGGACAGGCCCGACACCGTGAGCGTCGGCGGCAAGCTGACGGTGTGCGTGGCCCCGGTGCTGGCGGGCGAGACGCCCTGCGTGACCTACGACCTCACCGCCCGCTACCGGGTCTACACGCGCTGAAGCGGGCAGGCGGAGGGGAGTGTAAACCGGCACTTACACTCCCCTCCCCTTTTGCTGACAGAGCGCCGCTAGACTCTGTTTCGGTCGACCCGCCGAGCTATTTGGCTGGCCTGCACCCCGGACGAGAGCACCGCCGTACCCGGTCACGACAAGACGGCGCGACAGGAGGTGTCACGCTATGGCATGGATTCTGCTCGTGATCGCGGGGCTGCTGGAAGTCGGCTGGGCCATCGGCCTCAAGTACACCGAGGGCTTCACGCGCCCGCTCCCGACGGTGCTGACCGTCGCCAGCATGGTCGCCAGCATAGGCCTGCTGGGGCTGGCGGCCAGGACGCTGCCCATCGGCACGGCCTACGGGGTCTGGGTGGGCATCGGGGCGGTGGGAGCGGCCATCCTGGGCATCGTGCTGTTCCGGGAACCCGCCACGCCCGCCCGCCTGGCCTTTCTGGGCATGATGATCGTGGCGATCATTGGGCTGAAGGCGACCAGCGGGCACTGAGGGTCACGTTCCCGCCGCCAGGACCTCCGCCGCCGCACGCTCGCCACTTTCCACCGCGCCGTCCATGTAGTTCATCCAGACGCGGGCCGTCTCCGCACCCGCCCAGTGCAGGCGGCCCACCGGGGCGCGCAAAGCCCCCCCGTAGCCCGTCCAGGTGCCGGGGCCGAAGAGGGCACCGTAACAGCCGCCGCTGTGGGGTTCGGCCGCCCAGTTGCGCTCCACGGTTTCCAGCGGACACCTGGCCTCCGGGCCGAACAGCCGGGCCAGGCTGGCGAGGGCGGCCTCGCGGCGGTCCTCCTCGCCGCAGCCCATCAGGGCGCGGGCGTCGTGCCCCTCGATAAAGCCCAGCAGCACACCGGGCGTGCCCTGGGGTGGGCTGCTGTCGAAGGTGACGGTGACCGGTCCCGTGTCGCTGATCGCCATCCCGCTCAGGCCCGCGTCCCGCCAGAAGGGGCGCTCGTAGACGGCCAGGAACTTGATCACCGCCCCCATCGGCAGCCGCTGCTGAAGCTGTGCGCGGCGGGGCGGCAGCGGCGGGTCGAAGGGCACACCGGAGAGCAGGGCCGGCGGCACGGCGAGAATGGCGTGCGGGGCGTGGTGGGAACCGTCCGGGGTGTGGAGGGTGACGCCCGCCCCGTCCTGCTCCACCCGCGTGACCGGGCTGCCGAGCCGCACGTCGGGCAGCCCGTCCGCCAGCCGCTGCGCGATGGCCTGCGCGCCGCCCAGCACGCGATCTTGCAGGGCATTCCCGCGCGTGAGGGTGTGGCCGTTGATGCCCCCGCCGTGCGCGGTGTACGCCAGCGCGTGCAGCAGGCTGAACTCCGCCGCGTCCGCGCTGAAGACGGCTCCCGCATACAGCCGCATCAGGGCGCGGGTCTGGGGGGTGTGCGCGTGGCGGGTGATCCAGGTGTCGAAGGTCTGGGCATCCAGGGCCTCCGCGTCGGGGGCCTGCCAGGGGGCGTCTTTTGGGATACGGCGGGCCAGCGCCTCGAACTTGCCGGAAAGCAGCGCGTAGTCGGCCAGCACGTGCGGCGGCAGCGGCGGAATCAGGCCCCGGTAACGCAGCGTGCGCCCCAGCAGGTGGGCGAGGTTCTGCCCGGCGTCATAGGTAGGAAACACCTCCAGCCCCAGTTCCCGGAGCAGCGCCATCACGTGCGGCTGGTTCGGCCCCACCCACTGCCCGCCCACGTCCACGCTGACGCCCGTCAGGGGCAGGCGCAGGGTATGGGTCCGGCCGCCCACCCGCTCCCGCGCCTCCAGCACCCGCACCCGCCGCCCCGCCTGCGTGAGCCTGCGCGCGGCGGTGAGTCCGGCCAGCCCCGCACCAACGACGAGGACCTCTGGGGCGTCCGGGTGGGTTGTGGTCATGGGTCAGGGTACTGTGTGGAGTGGTAGAGGGCGTCACCTTGAGACAGAGGAGGCCCCAAGACGCCTCAGGAACGCTTGGGCCTGACGTGTCACATAAGCGTCTGGGCCACCCGGCTCAACTCGCCGCAGCATCTCTTCAGGAGTCACAAGTTCCATCCCTGCGCCCTCTCCTAATGTAAACACCGAGAGATCACCGTCGAAGGGCCAACTGAAGACGTGCAGGGTAAAGGCGAGATCGCGGATCATGCCCGTGACGGCACCCTCGTCATGCACCACTTCCTCGGCGAGTTGGACGCCGAGTTCTTCACGAGTCTCCCGCAAGAGAGCTTGCACAGGCGTCTCCCCTACCTCAATGCCGCCGCCGAAAAAACCCCACGGTGGGGGACGGTGCCCACGCCGATCCTGAACGAGAATTCGACCCGAGGTCAGATGACACGGCACGAGAATCGCGTTGTGGATAACACGGGACATTTCCCGACTGTACAAGAATCTGGAGTACCACACTTTTTCATATGACAGCAAACAGCGAACGGGCCACCTCTTCAGGTGGTCCCGTCCAAGACCCATCCGTTTCAGACCTCGCGGAACGCCCCCAGCGACCGGAACCGCGCGGCCCGCTGCGCCCGCAGCGTCTCCCCGTCCAGCCCGGCGAGGTCCGCGAGGTTGCGGCGGACGGCCTCGCCCAGAGCCTGGGCAGCAGCGTCCGGATCGAGGTGCGCGCCGCCGACCGGCTCGGCGATGACCTCCTCGACGATGCCGAGGTTGAGCAGGTCGGGGGCGGTGAGCTTCAGGGCCTCGGCGGCTTCGGGGGCCTTGCCCGCGTCCTTCCAGATGATGCTGGCGGCCCCCTCGGGCGAGATCACCGAGTACCAGGCGTTTTCCTGAATCAGCACCCGGTTGCCCACACCGATAGCGAGCGCACCCCCCGAGCCGCCCTCGCCAATCACGGCGCAGACGGCGGGCACCCGCAGGCGCACCATCCGCTGGATGCTCTCGGCAATCGCCCAGCCCTGGCCGCGCTCCTCGGCCTCGATGCCGGGGTAGGCCCCCTGGGTATCGATCAGGGCCACCACCGGCAGGCCGAAGCGGTCTGCCAGGTCCATCAGGCGCACGGCCTTGCGGTAGCCCTCGGGGTTCGCGCTGCCGAAACGGCGCTTGATCTTGCTCTTGGTGTCGCGGCCCTTCTGCTGCATCAGCAGCATGACGGGGATGCCCTGCCAGCGGGCGGGGCCGCCGATCAGGGCTGGGTCGTCGCCGTAGGCCCGGTCGCCGTGCAGCTCGGTGAAGTCGGTACACAGGCGCTCGACGTAATCGAGGGCCGTGGGCCGACCCGGCGTGCGGGCAAGCTGAACCCGGTCCCAGCGCGACAGGTTGGCGCTGCGCTCGGCGCGCAGTCGGTTCACCTCGGCCCGCAGGGGCGTCAGCGCCGCGTCGAGGTTCTGCCCGGTTTCGCGGGCGGTGGCCTCCAGGTCACGCACCCGTTCTTCGAGCTTGCTGAGCGTGTCGGCGGTCATGCGCTCACCTCCTGCCGGGTCAGCACGCCCAGCAGCCGCGCGAGGTAGGCGCGGTGTTCGCGGCGGTCCACCACGTCGTCCACCATGCCGTGCGCCAGCAGGAACTCGGCGCGCTGGAAGCCCTCGGGGAGGTGCTGGCGGATGGTCTGCTGGATGACGCGCGGCCCGGCGAAGCCGATCAGCGCCCCCGGCTCGGCCACGATCACGTCCGCGATGGTGGCGAAGGAGGCGGTCACCCCGCCGGTCGTGGGGTCGCTCAGGATGCTGATGTAGGGCAGGCCGCGGGCCGCGAGGCCCTCCAGCGCCACCGTCGTCTTGGCCATCTGCATCAGCGACAGCGCGCTCTCCTGCATCCTGGCCCCGCCGCTGGCCGCGACCAGCACGAAGGGCGTTCCGGCCACGGCGGCGGCTTCGGCGGCGCGGGCGATCTCCTCGCCCACCACGCTGCCCATGCTGCCGCCGCTGAAGGCGAAGTCCATCGCGGCGACGGTGACGGGCAGGCCATGAATGGTGCCGCGGCCGGTCAGGATGGCGTCGGGGCGGCCCGTCTTCTTCTGGGCGCGCGCCAGCCTCTCGGGGTACGCCTCGATATCGCGGAACTCCAGCGGATCGGTGGGCCGCACCCGGCCCGACTGCTGCTCGAAGGTGCCCTCGTCCAGCAGCACGTCCAGACGTTGCCCGGCGTCCAGGCGGAAATGATGCCCGCACTTGGGGCAGACGAAACTGTTCGCTTCGAGGTCGCGGTTATACAGCCCCTGCTTGCACTGGGGGCACTGGGTCCAGAGGTCCGGCAGGTCGCCCCCGCCCTGCGGCTGCGGGCGGCGTCTGCGGAAAAAACGGTCGAGCGCCATACGCTTCACTCCTTCAGGAAAACCGGGGTTTCCCGCGCCATTCTAGACGCGCACGCCGGGGCCGACTGAACCCGGTGCAAGGCGCAGCCACGCGGCCCCAGGCCGGGCGAGGGGGAAGCACGACCACACGTGCGGCTCAGCCCAGGCGGCGCTTGAGGTAATCGTCGAGCTGCGCGAGTTGCACGTTCACGTCGCGCTGGAGGGCGTCGATGCGGGCGTTCACCGCGCTCAGGTCGGCGGCGTTCGTGCCCGCGCCTGTGCCCAGCGCGTTGAAGCGCTCGTCGATGGACGCCTGGAGCTGGGCAAAGCGGCTGCCCTCCTGACTATCGAGGCTCAGGCGCAGCGCTTCCATGTCCCGCAGCAGCCGCGCGCTGTCGGCCTGTGCCCGCAGCCCCGCCACCCCCGCCCAGAAGTAGAAGACCAGCGCCAGCACCAGCGCCGTGAGCAGCAGAATCAGGCCCAGCGGCACGCCGGTGTAGGTGGCAAAGCCCAGATTCAGGGTGTGCCCGAACATCAGCGCGTGCCGGTTCAGCACCGCGAAGATGACGGCGAGCACGACGATGATGATCAGGACGACGGTCCGCATGGCCCGAGGGTAACACCCGTCCGCCCTTCATGAGAGCAGCCCAGGATTGCGCGAACGTTTACGCAGCCACCGGTGATGCCGCCGCCGGAAATGAAGGCGGCGGCCCCCTTCTCTCCTGTACGCTAAAGCATGGCCGAGAGCGTGCGGAAGCCGGGCGAGAGGCAGCGGGGCACGAGCATCAGCGAGCCTGAGCTCCGGGTGCAGCGGCGGGTCCAGCTCACGCCGCCCCAGCCGGTCCTCCCAGCGCCACGTTCCCTCCCGGTCCTGACGGATTACGTCCCTGTTCGCAGCCTGCAACGTCAGGCGGTGCAACCTGTCTTTGAGGCCGCCGGGGAACGCCAGCAACTCCAGGTGCAGCGACAGACCGAACGGGAGAGCCTGCAACACCAGATAACGGAGCTTCGGGCCAGCCTGCCCCCTGGGGCCGCACCGTTGCCCGCCCCGCAATCCCCTACTCTGCCCCTGGCCTTCCAGCGCCAGACGCATGGGAAGGGGGCCGGGCTGGCTCCTTCCCCGGCCGACTGGGCCGGGCTGTACGCCTACGAGATGGCGCGGCACACCCCGGACGCGCGGGGGATGTATCCCTCTGCACCCGTCGCGGCCTTGCAGCGCCTGGTGGCCTCGGGGCTGGCCCAGACCGCCCGCACCTCCACTTTGCCTCCAGTGCAACGGCAGGCCGAACTTGGGCAGGCGCTGGCAAGCCTGAGGCGGCAGCCGCTGGGCCGGGGGGTGGTGCAGGGCAGCCTGAGCCAGATGGTGCCCGGGGAACGCCTGGCCCTTCAGCGGGCACTCGACGAGGCCAACGAGACGCTCGGGCGGCAGGAAGCGCAGGGCAAGTCATGGGAGGCGTTGCAGGGTTTGCAACGTCAACTGGCCGCACACGAAACCGGGGCCAGCCAACCGCTCCTCCAGCAGATTCAGGCCAGGAGGGGCGCTGGAAACCCTCTTCCGGCCGCAGTCCAGCGACATCTGGAACAGGGGCTGAACCACGACCTGAGCCGGGTGCGGATTCACAACGACGCCGAGGCGGACAGGCTGGCGAAGGGCGTGAATGCCGTCGCTTTTACCACGGGGACGGACATCTTCTTCCGGCGGGGGAAGTACGAGCCGAACACGCAGACGGGACTGGAACTGCTGGCGCACGAGGTGACGCACGTTCAGCAGCAGGCCCAGGGCCGGGTGGGGGCAGGGGTAGACCCCGACGCCGGACTAGAGGCCGAGGCGAAGAGGATGGGGGCCAGGCTGACCCAGCTCAGGGTGCGCCGACCAGCCAGTCGCCCCCCTCAGGCCGAGGGTCCGGCCACGACCGGCGCGGCTCCTCTTCAGCGCAAACAGGCTGACCCAGCCAAAAACAACAGCACCGCTTCCGGGACCAGGCCGACCCGTCCCATTCCCCCCCAGGCTGCTTCCTCATCCACCGCCCGAACGGCGGCCAGACCCGCGGGCAGTTCCACGACCAACACCAACAGGCCACGAACGTCTGCCGCTGCCCCAGCTTCTGCCACCGCCCGGCCTGCTCAGGCCTCGGCTTCTCGTCCCAGTCCTGGACAGCAGGCCCTGAATCTCGTCCGCTTCGGGGTCAATGCACAGTTGAACTACCAGAAGGACGTTTTCAGCGGCGCGTATAGCGGCGCAAAGGACATGGTCACCGGCCTCTGGAACCTGGGGAAAAGTGCTGCGCTTGGGGCCTGGAACCTCACTGCCGGCTGGGCCACGGATCCCAAGGCAGCCCGCAATACCTGGGCAAGCGTGAAAGGCACGGCTCCCTTGGTCTCTGACCTCAACATGATGGCCAATCCCCTCCTCTACGGTCTCTCGGACCCCCAGGGGTATGCGGCGGCAAGGTCCCGCACGCAGCAGCGCGGCCTGAATCTCTGGAACGGGCTGAAAGCCCCGTATCAGGAGGCCTGGCAGAGTGGGCATCCCGGCCAGGCTGTGGGGCGCGGCCTGGTGGACATGGGCAGCCTCTTCGCGGGCGGCCTCGGGACAGTCGGCAAGGTCGGGGAAGGAGCCAGCCTAACCGGACGGGCGGGGGAAACGCTCAATACCTTCTCTCTCGGAGCGAGGAATGCGCTGGCCCCCCGTACACGCATCGCCTTGCCGGGTGGTGGCTACCTTGAGGTCCCCACGGCATCCACGGTGGACCGCATGGCTGTCCCTGGTGCCCAGGGCAGCAGCCGGGCAGGCGGCGCAGCAGCCGCAGGCTTGCGGGCAGCACGGGAACAATTCACGGGACTACAGAACACGCTTGATAGAATCTTGCCCCCAGGGAGCGCCACGGGAGATACCGCCAAGATTCGCACCTCTATTGATCGGATCATGAGAGATGCCCAGATTAAGATTGGCAAGGCAAGTACACCTGACGAGATCGAGAGAATCACGGAGCATATGCGCCGCGAAGTAGGACGCCAACTCCAGGGCATTGACACCAGCAAGGGGCCGTTCCGTGCCTCACCCAACGAGGTGATGTACCAGACCCGACAACAGGCCATTGATGCCGCCAAAGTAAGAGCCGGCATTCCAGCTGGGGCCAAACCCGTAGACCGTTGGCAGGTTGGTTCATCTGACACACAAGCCAGTATAGCTAAAGGGGTAGCAGCTAGAGATGGCAGGGGGACAAACTATGTTTATAGCAATAACCCTGGAGGCTACGGGCAATACGAGGTCTACAAAACCACAGACAGGTATGGCAGAACTACTTATAGAACAGTAGTTGTGCATACGGAAGATACGAATAACTTTTTGCCACATGTGCATGCTGGCATTTATGAGGCACCCCCAAGCATTAGGTCCCAAACAGCAGGTACCAATGGAGATAAAGCGACAGTACCGGACTTTAGAAACGATTCTTATATTTCAGTAGGAGATGACCACCACCTCACCTATCAATATAGATCTGCTACCACGTCAAGTAAAGCAAAATAATCATGCTCAGCCACCTATCGCTAGAATTGAAGGGGATGATGGATCTGAAAATAATAGCAGAATTTGGCTTTCCCTGGTCAGAAAAGACTTACTCCTATGCACAGGAGGAAGTGCGAGAATATTTCAGCAGTGCCAAAGACCTTCTTATTGACGGCTGGTACTATGGATCAGGAATAAGTTTTGGGAATGAGGACTTTTTAAGTAATAGAATTGACGATGATCCTTTAATTAAATCAAGAAACAGCGCTCTACCCGGAGTGCGAGATGAATTTTTTAAAGCAATGACAGAATATTTTAAAGAGTTTGAGCATGAAGGCGCAACACGCTTCTACATCGTTTCCGCGCCAGGCTTGTTCGGGTCTATACTTGTAGGAGTATGGTATCGTTTTAAGGAAATATATGAATACATGCTGTTTAAGAAAGAGAGCTATTTCTCAATTATAGATATAGTTGAAGGAGCACGCTATTCATATCGCACAAATGAACACCATTATGCCCTCTATAAGAAACACACCATACCTCCCGGAATGGACCTGCACAAGCACTTCTTTAAGGTGTACGACTTTATAACAGACACCATCCTCGTCCACGTCCATGACGAGCCGGAAGTCGGCCCCATAGTAGTAGAAAACCCTGTTTTTATTCCTTACGAGAAGCCCGAGCTCGGGGACAAGGCTCAAAAGTAATCGCGTCCAGCCGTAGCCCTCGCCTCTAAAAACAAGCAGGCAACCCCGGCCGAAACCAGGGCTGCCTGGGACAGGAGCCAGTCTGCGTCGCTGCGCCCCCTCAGCTCACCCGGTCCAGAATCAGCGGTTCGGGCGTGGGGGCCGCTTCGCCCACGCTCAGGCCCGCTTGCAACAGCTCCCGCGCCGCCTCCAGCCCCCGCCCATCGCGGTGGTACAGGCGCAGCACTGGCTCGCCCGCCCGCACCGCCTCGCCGGGCTTTTTCAGCAGCTCCACGCCGACGCCGTGGTCAATCGGCTCGCCCTTGCGCTCGCGGCCGCCACCCAGCGCGAGAACGGCGCGGCCCACCGCCAGGGCGTCCATGCGCTCCACGTAGCCGGAGGATGGGGACATGACCTCCGCACGGCCGGGGGCCACGTCCAGCCGCTCGGGGTGGTCCACCAGGGCCGCGTCGCCACCCTGCGCGGCGATGAAGGCGCGGAACCGCTCAAGCGCCGAGCCGTCCTCCAGGGTCGCGCGGGCACGGGCCTCGGCCGCCGCCTCGTCCTCCCCGTAGGCAGCCAGGGCCTCCACGGCCAGCGCCACGCACAGCTCCGTCAGGTCGGCAGGACCCTCGCCGCGCAGGGTGGCAAGGGCTTCTTGCACCTCCAGGCTGTTGCCGGCCATGTGGCCCAGCGGCGTGTCCATATCGGTCAGCACGGCGCGCACCTGCCGCCCGGCGCGGGTGCCGATGTCCACCATCGCGCGGGCGAGGGCGCGGCCGTCCTCCAGGGTCCGCATAAAGGCCCCCGCGCCCACCTTCACGTCCAGCACGACCGTGTGCGCGCCCGAGGCGAGCTTCTTGCTCATGATGGACGAGGCAATCAGCGGCAGGCAGTCCACCGTCGCCGTCACGTCGCGCAGGGCGTACAGCTTGCCGTCGGCGGGCGCGAGGTCCCGGCTCTGCCCCACCAGCGCGAGGCCGATCTCGCGGGCCTGGGCCAGAAAGCGGTCCTCGGGCAGCTCGGGGGTCCAGCCGGGAAAGCTTTCGAGCTTGTCGATGGTGCCGCCGGTGTGGGCCAGGCCGCGCCCGCTCATCTTGGCGACCGTCAGGCCCAGCGCGGCCAGCATCGGCGTGAGAATCAGGCTGGTCTTGTCGCCCACGCCGCCCGTCGAGTGCTTGTCCACCGTGTGCGGCAGGTCCCCCAGGTTCATCTGGTCGCCCGAGTCCGCCATCACGCGCGTCAGGTCCGCCGTCTCCTGGGGCGTCATGCCGCGCAGGTAGACGGCCATCAGCCAGGCGCTGATCTGGTAGTCGGGCACCTCACCGCGGGTGTAGCCCAGCACCAGGGCTTCAAGTTCGGCGGGGGTGTGCGCCTCACCGTCGCGTTTCTTGCGGATCAGATCGGGGATGTTGGGGGAGGAAGGCATACGGCAGTCTAGGCCGGCAGACGGAGTTCAGTCGTTCGGATAGAGCGGATAGAGGTCCACGTCAATGCACGCGCCCAATGCCACGAGCCGCCGCATATTCTCCACCGAGAAGGTCACGGCGGGCGCAGAGGTCTGCCGCGCGTCCCATTCCGCCACCACGGACAGGGAAATCCCCAGTCCCCACGCTGCCACCGTGTCCCGTAACCGTTCCTGACGGCACGGGAACCGGGCGAGGAGTTCCGTGACCATCTCATCCACGTCAAAGCCATGCCGCGCGTGGGCGTGGAGCTGCCAGTGATCATAACGGGGCAGGTCAAGGTTGACATTCCTCTCTCCCCTCCGCCGCGACTCGTCCGCCTCCAGGCCCACCGTTTCCCCGAAGGCCCCAGGATCGAAGGCACCCCAGATGCCCAGATAGACGCGCAGGTAAGGGGCGTTTTGCCCCTCAGCTTCTGCGGTCACTTCCCCTCCAGCGTCTGCGCCCCGTCCGCCCGCTGCCCCTCGCCGGGCTGGTCGTCGCCGCGCTGGCTGGCCGGTGCCTCACCCTCGCCCCCCACATCGGCACTGCTCCAGCCGATCTTGGCGTGGGTGCCGTCGCAAAAGGGCTTGTTGTGGCTCGCCCCGCAGCGGCACAGCGCCGCCCGCACCTCGCGCACCTCGCCGTCCGGCGTCTGGACGACGAGGTCGCCACGAATGTTCAGGGGACCGTCGGTGACGGGCGTGATGGTGGTGGGGTCCGCTGGCGTCTCGGGGGGGCCGCCCTCCAGCACGTAATGGAGTGCCCCGGTCGGGCAGGTCCGCACCACTGCCGCCACCTCCTCGGCGCTCGCGTTCCAGGCCTGCACCCAGGGGCGCTCCTTCGGGCGAAAGACGCGCGGCAGCCCCCGCACGCAGTTGGCAACGTGGATACAGCGGGGCGCGTCGAAATAGACGGTCACGCCCTCGCCCTTGTAGGCCTTGCCGCGCGCGAGGTCGTCATGGGGTGGAGTGGTCTGCGTCATGGGCCATTGTAGGCCTGGCCCACAGGAAAACGGGGCAGAACAAAACCCCCCGCATGAACGGGGGGCCGGGTCAGGGTGCCTGGTTTACGCGGTCGGTGTCAGCGTCTGCGGGCTGCCCGCGCCGCCCACCCGGGCCACGGCGTCGCGGACCACGTCGCCGGTGATCAGTTCCTGCGACAGCAGCGCGTCCGCGACCTCGTGCATGGCCTGGGCGTACTCGGTCACCAGGGTCTTGGCCCGCTCGTAGGCGCGGCCCAGGATGCGCTTCACGTCCTCGTCGACCAGTTGCGAGGTGTGCTCGCTGAAGGCCTTGGGCTTGGCCATGTCCTCGCCCAGGAAGACCGGGCCGGAGTCGGTGGTCAGGGCCATGTTCTTGAAGTTCTCGCCCATGCCCCACTCCAGCACCATCTTGCGGGCGATATTGGTGGCCTTGCGGAAGTCGTCTGCGGCCCCGCTGGTCACGCTGCCCATAAAGACTTCCTCGGCGGCGCGGCCCCCCAGCGACACGATCAGCTGGTTTTCCAGGCGCTCCTTGCTCATCAGCACCTGCTCCTCGGGGAGGTAGAAAGCGGCCCCCAGCGCGCGGCCACGCGGAATGATGCTGACCTTCTGGAGCTTGTCGCTGCCCGGAATCACGGCGGCGGTCACGGCGTGCCCCGCCTCGTGGTAGGCGATAGCCTTTTTCTCCTCGGGGCTGATCGTCAGGGAGCTGTTTTCCAGGCCCAGGGTGATCTTGTCGAGCGCGCGGTAGAAGTCGCTCATGTCGATCTGGGTCTTGCCCAGGCGGGCGGCTTCCAGCGCGGCCTCGTTGGTCACGTTCTTGAGGTCGGCCCCCGAGAAGTAGGGCGTGCTCTTGGCGATTTCCGGCACGTCCACGCCGCCCGCCATCGGCTTGTTCCGCAGGTGGACTTTGAGGATGGCCTCGCGCTCCTTGAGGTTGGGGAGGTCGATCGTCACCTGGCGGTCGAAGCGGCCGGGGCGCAGCAGCGCGGGGTCCAGCACGTCAGGACGGTTGGTGGCACCCAGCACGATGACGCTGCTGGCCTTGTCAAAGCCGTCCATCTCCGAGAGGATCTGGTTGAGGGTCTGCTCGCGCTCGTCGTGGCCGCCGCCGATGCCCGCACCGCGCTTGCGCCCGATGGAGTCGATCTCGTCGATGAACATGATGGCGGGCGCACTCTTGCGGGCGTCCTCGAACAGCGTGCGGACGCGGCTCGCGCCCACACCCACGAACATCTCCATGAACTCGGAGGCACTCACCGAGAAGAAGGGCACGTCCGCCTCACCCGCGATGGCGCGCGCGAGCAGCGTCTTGCCGGTGCCGGGAGGGCCGACCAGCAGCACGCCCTTGGGAATCTCGGCCCCGATCTGGTGGTACTTGCCGGGATTTTTCAGGAAGTCCACGACCTCGATCAGCTCGCGCTTGGCCTCCTCGTGGCCGGCCACGTCGGTGAACTTGGTCTGGACGCGGTTTTCCTTGCCGTACTTCTTGGCGCGCGACTGCCCGAACTGCATCACGCCGTTCTGGCCGCCCTGCGCGCGCATGAAGAAGAAGTACATCATGCCGATCAGCAGGATGATGGGCAGCAGGTTGATCAGGATGGCAAACCACTGGCTGGGGGCCTCGAAGCGGTAATCGACACCCTGCGTCTGGAGCTGCCCTATCAGGCCGCTGTCGGGGGTGGCCTGGTTGCCGGGCAGACGCACGTTGAAGCCCGGCAGGGTCCGCGGCGTGTCCGAGCCGGCCACGTCCACGGGCGTGGGTTCTTTCAGCGTGACCTGCGCCTGGTTTTCCTGCACGACGACCCGCTCGATCTTGCCTTGCGCCAGCAGGTCCTTGAATTCGTTGTAACTGACATTGACCCGCCCGTTCATGGGTGCCTGAGAGAACATCAGGAACAGCGCCAGAACGAACAGGACGATGAGCCAGGGATTGAGCCGCCTCAAGTGTGGTCCTCCGGGGGAGAAAGGGGTCTATTGGGACGGTTTCCGCCCCACGGACTTGAGTGTACCAGACTCAAGATGTGTAGGCGTAGCCCGCATCACACAGAAGCGTCAGAACGGCGGCCACGCCAGGGCCGCACCGTGCCTGAGACCGCCTGCCAACCGCCTCCCCGCGTTATGCTGAGGGGTGATGATCGATGTCGCCACCACCTGGCAGCAGGCTTGCACGGCGCTCGCGGGGGGCGACTATGACACGGCCTTTGGCGTGCTGGACGCTGCCATGCAGGAAGCCAGGCGGCCCGAACGCGCCCGGCTCGCGCTGTACCTCGCCAGCGTTCAGGCGCTGTACGGGGACGCCGCCACGGGCGAAGTCGCCGCCGCCCTGCGCGAAGCCCGCACCCTCGACCCCGCGCTGCGCGAGGACCCGCTGTATCTCACCCTGAGTGCCGAGCTGGCGGCGCGCACGGGCAGCCCGGACGCGGCCCCGCTGCCCCAGGCCGTGCGCGAGGCCGCCGACCCGGTCGCCCGCTACCACGCGCTGGCGGCCCTGGCGCTAGCCGGACAGCCTCAGGCCGCGCTTGACGTGCATCTGCCGCTGAATGAGCTGCCCGAACACCTCCAGTGGCGGCTGCGCAGCTGGCAGGCCGACGCCGAGGAGGCCCTGGGCCACCCCCAGGAGGCCGCTCACCTGTACGCGGAGGCCGCCCACCACGCGCACGGGCCGGACCGGGCGGTGATGCTCCAGGAACAGGCGGCGCTGCTGCTGCAACTGGGGCAGCCCGACGAGGCCCAGCAGGTGCTGGATCAGGCCCTCCCCCTCTACACCCGCCACGACCCCGACGAGGGCCTGAACCTGGCGACCTGGCACTACCTGTCGGCCCAGGCCCGGCTGAACCTGGGCCAGCCCGACGAGGCCCTGGCCGCCATCCGCGAGGCCGACCGGCTGGAGCGCGCCCACGGCGACCCCAGCTACGGCGTCGCGCTGGTCTGGGGGCAGGTGATGACCCACCTGGGGCAGCCCGACGAGGCCCTGCGGCATTTCGAGCGGGCGCTGTCGCTCGCCACCGACGCCGACCGCCCCTACGCCCAGCACGAACTGGGGGTGGCCCTGCTTGACCTCGACCGGCCCGTGGAGGCCCGCGAGCGGCTGGAGGCGGCCCTCGCGGACCCCGACTACCCCTACCACCCCGAGGTGCTGGCCGACCTCGCGGAGTGCGACTACCGCCTGGGCCGTCTTCAGGAGGCGCAGCAGGCCGCCGAGCAGGCGCTGGCGCAGGGCGCGGTCATTCCTGCCAGCCTGGTGCTGGGCAGCGTGGCCCTGGACTACTACCACCTCGACGAGGCGCTCGATCACTACGAGCGGGTGGTGCGCGAGGCCGCCCCGCAGAGCCGCGACTGGATCACCGGCCACCAGATGGCCGCCGACGTGATGGCCCAGCAGGGCTTCCGCGACCCCGCCGCCGCCTACGCCCACGCCCAGCAGGCGCTGGAACACACCCCCGAGAGCGACGACTGGCACGTGACCCTGCAAGAGCACCTGAAAAAGGCGCAGGGCCTGATGGCGAGCAGCAGCGGGCGGATGCTGAATTAGGAGGAGGAGGAACCGGAACAGAGTCTCCTGGGAAAGCCCCTTTCCTGATGCCCAGGCTCATGGTTGCCGCCGGAGCCGCGTCTGGCGAGCAGGGACGGCAGCGCCCCGCCCTCACACAAGCTGACGGAAGGGGCCTAGAGTGGCGCGGTGAAAATCTCGTCCTGGCTGTTCCTCCCCGCCCTCCTCCTGACCCCGGTGTCGGCCCAGCAGGCCGCCGTGCAGCAGGTTCCCGGAGCCGACTGCACCACCGTCCGCCTCGACGATTTCGGCAGCCTGTCGGTGAAGGCCGGCAAGCAGACCGTCACCCTCCAGACGCCCCTGACCTTTCGCTGCGGCACGCTGAAGGTCATGGACAACGGTCAGATTCTGAATGTCAGCGGCAAGAACCTGGCCGAGGTGCTGTCCATTTTCCCCGCGGACAGCGCCTTCGGGCAGGTCTGGGGCCTGTACACGGTGGACTTCCGCAAGCCCGGCCAGCTCCGCATCCTGGACAGCTCCGACGGCACCACTCCCGACCCCGCGCTGCTGCAAAGCATGAAGGGCACCATCGGCGACGTGTCGGCCACCTTTACCCAGCCGGGGGGCACCAGCGGCTGGGTGTTCCGCAACGGCCAGATCCAGGCGGCCAAGTACGACATCAAGCAGCCCCTCACCGTGACCATCCGCTCCAGCCAGACCACCCCGCCCTGGACCTCGATTGTCCTCGATGCCCGCAAGGGAACGCTGCGGGCCGTCCGCGCCGCGCAGTAAAAGTAAAGCAGGAAAGCCAAACGTGGAGAACCGCCCCCCTCTTTTAAGCCGGGGGGCGGTTTCCTGTGCGCTGACCAGCACCGGCAGCCGAGTCATACGGGATTGCTCTGATTCCCGGACATCTGGGAAAGCGCCAGATGTCCGTCCATCGCCGCAACCCCGTCCTTTTTGCCACTCGCTCTCCTACGGAGCTGTGCCAGTCCGCTCGGATGATTCAAAGGAATCATCGCAATTTGGTATCAGCTTCCGCCCAGTGCCTCCGCCAGCTTCTGCCCGACCACCTGCGGGTCGGCCTGGCCCCCGGTCGCCCGCATCACCTGCCCGGTGAAGAAGCCCAGCAGGCCCGTCCTGCCGCCCCGGTACGCTTCCACCTTGTCGGGGTTGGCGGCCAGAACCTCGCGAACGGCAGCCTCGATGGCCCCGGTGTCCGTCACGACGCGCAGGCCCTCGCGTTCCACGATGGCGGCGGGAGCCTCACCGGACGCGGCGGCGCGGGCGAGGACATCCCGGGCGATGCGGGTGCTGATCTGCCCCTGTGCCAGCAACGCCGCCAGCGCGGGAAGGTCGCCCGCCGAGAGACGGCTCTCCCCTGACCGCAGCCCCGGCGCGAGGTCGTTCACCGTCCAGGCCGCCACCTGCCCGGCGTGTGCCCCGGCCTGTTCTGCGGCCTGTGCCCCCGCGAAGAACTCCCCCAGCACCGCGTCCCGCGCCAGCGTCCGCGCGTCGGCCTCCGCGACGCCCAGCGCGGTGAGGCGGGCGGCCTCGGCCTCCTGCTCGGGGGTGAGGAGGGTTGTGGGTGGTGGGTTGTGGGTGGTGGGGCGGGCCGCTTCGACCCTGGGCTTCGGCTGAGTGAGTTTGAGCTGTTCGGCCTTCTGCCTTCCGCCTTCCGCCTTCTGCGTCTCCCTCCCCCAGGTGTCCTTGAGCGTGATGATCCGCCCGAACACCAGCGCGTCCTCGCGGCTGTCCACCGGGTCACGCCAGAAGTAGCCCTGGCGCTCGAACTGGTAGCGGGTGCCCTGCGGGTCGCGGGCGACACTCGGCTCGACGTAGCCACGGGTCACGCGCAGGCTGTCCGGGTTGAGGTAGCGCAGGAAACCGGCGTCCAGGGGCGCGGCCTCGTTCTCGTGGCTCATGCGCTCGGGGTCGAAGTCGGGGGCGATGTCGTCGGGGTTCTCTCCCTCGGGGTTGGGCACGCGGAAGAGGCGGTCGTACAGGCGAAACTCGGCGGGGAGGGCGTGTGCCGCGCTGACCCAGTGAATCACGCCGGAAGCCTTCGCATCCTCGCCCAGCAGGGTCGCGTGGATGGTCGTGACGTTCCCCGCCTCGTCCGTCTCCACGTCGTCCGCGCGGATGATGCCCGCGCCGCGCAGGCGCACGGTGCCGCCCCTGGTCAGGCGCTTATAGCCTTTGGGCGGGTCCAGGTTGAAGTCCTCGCGCTCGATGTACAGCTCGCGCGTCAGGGGCACCTCGCGCACGGCCTGCTCGGGCGGCACGCGCTCGCCGGTGGGCAGGTTGACCAGGCCGTCGGGCGAGTCACGAATCACGTCGTGGGGCCAGTACGGCAGCGACAGGGTGCGCGTCTCCCCCGCCGGAATGTTCTCGACCACCACGCGCACCGGGTCGGTCACGGCCATCACGCGCGGGGCACGCCAGTTGAGGTCGTCGCGCACCGCGTTCTCATAAACGCTGATGTCCACAGTGCGGTTGGTGCGGTTCACGCCGATCTGACTGGCAAAGGCCAGGACCGCCTCGGGCGTCACGCCGAGCCGCCGCTGCGCGCGTAGGGTGGGCATCCGGGGGTCGTCCCAGCCGGTCACCCGGCCTTCCTGGACCAGCCGCCGCAGCTTGCGCTTGCTGGTGATGGTGTATTCCAGGCTGCGTCGCCCGAACTCGTACTGGTGGGGGCGAGGCGTGAACTCCAGCGCCTCCATCAGCCAGTCGTAGATGGCGCGGTTGTCCACGAACTCCAGGCTGCACATCGAGTGGCTCACGCCCTCCAGCGCGTCCTGAAGGGGATGCTGGAAGTCGTACATCGGGTAGATGCACCACGTGTCCCCGGCGCGGTAGTGCGGCGCGTGCAGGATGCGGTACAGCACCGGGTCGCGCAGCTTCATGTTCGGGCTGGCAAGGTCGATTTTGGCGCGCAGGACATGCGCCCCGTCGGGAAACTCGCCCGCACGCATCCGGCGGAAGAGGTCGAGGTTCTCCTCCACCGTGCGGTCCCGGTAGGGGCTGGGGGTGCCGGGCGTGGTGGCGTCGCCGCGCAGCCGCGCCATCTCGTCGCCGCTCACGCTGTCCACGTAGGCCTTGCCCCGCTTGATCAGTTCCTCGGCGTACTCGTAGTACCGCTCGAAGTTGTCGGAGGCGTAGTAGAAGTTCCCGTCCCAGTCCCAGCCCAGCCAGCGCAGGTCGTCGGCGATGGCGTCCACGTATTCCTGGGTCGCCAGTTCGGGGTTGGTGTCATCCATCCGCAGGTGGTAGCGCCCGCCGTACTGCGCCGCCGTCTGGAAGTCGAGGAAGGAGGCGAAGACGTGCCCCAGGTGGGCATACCCGCTGGGTTCCGGCGGAAAGCGCGTCACGACCGCCGGATACTTGCCGCTTTGCAGGTCGCGCTCGATGATCTCGGTGATGAAGTTGGGGGTCACGCGCGGGCCGGGGGCAGTTTCCGCGCCACCCGCAGGGTGGGCAGCCGGGTTGGGGGAGGCGTCGGGCGCAGTCATGGCCCCCAGGATACCGCCGCCCTCATGCCACACCCGGAGGCGGGCGCTACGTTGACCGCATGACCGTGACCGTCCGCCGCGTCACCGACCCCCACGACCCGGCCCTGACCACCTTCGGGCAGATTCAGGAGCGGAGCTACTACGCGCCCGACATGCTGATTCCCCCCGCCGCCTTCCCGCATCTGGTCGCGGGCGGCGGCCGGGGACCACGCGAAAACCGCATCCTGGTCGCCCAGGACGAGGCGGGGCGCGTGCTGGGTGGGACCGTCTTTCACCTGCTGCCACGCGCGGGTTTCAGTTCCTTTCTGGCGGTCGCCCCGGAGGCGCGGGGCCGGGGCATCAGCCACCTGCTGCACGCCGCGAGGCTCTCGGAGGTGCGTGGGGCTGGCCTGGCGGGCCTCTTTGCCGACAGCGTGTACGCGGGAAGGCAGGACGCGGCAGAACGCGAGGCCGAGGCCCGCACCGGCACCGACCCCGAAAGCCGCCGCCGCGCCCTGCACGCGCTGGGCTACCGCACCGTGGACCTGCCCTACTGGCAACCCGTCGGCGGCCCGGACGGCGGCCCCCTGACTGACCTCGACCTCCTGTACCACCCCCTGAACGGCGCGGATACGGTCCCCACCGACCTCGTGACCGACACCCTGCGCGCCTACTGGACAGGCTGGCTGGGCCAGGACCGCGCCAGCCGGGAAGCAGAGGCCCTGGCCCAGCGGGCCGGAAGCACCACCCTGGCCCTCCTCCCAGCGACGGAAACGCCGGCATACTGGCGGGACGGGGAAAGCAGCTAGAGAGGGAACTAGAGAGGGAAAGAGCCGCCTGGGGCTGCCATCCTCCACTCCACCTTCCCCGCGAGTGTGGAGGAGCAGAAAACACGCTCCTGCAAGCCCTTTTCTACTGTCCCCCCACAAAAGCAGAAGCTCCCGCTCCCCTGTCTTTTCAACTTTGGAGCGGATGCCCACATCCCACCCTCCAAGCGGTCAGGCATGGAAGAGGAGCCGTTCGGGCCGCCAGGCCCGAGGCCGCCCGGTGGGCCGGGCAGGGCGACCAGCGGGAAACCGGGGCGAAGCCTGGCAACCCTTCCACCGCAAGGAACCCCCTTGCCGAGCGCAGCGAAAAGCTCCCCCCTGCCCCCCGGTGGGGGGTAGGGGGGCTGGGGGGGCGGGGGGAAGCTCGCAGCAAGTTGCCCTGCCCCAAAAAAAACACCACGCCCCCACCCGGAAGCGTGATGCCCAACTCCAAACCCCCTTACGCCGCAGGCTGCTCGCCCACCGCCTCCCCCTCAGCCGCCCGCCGCCCACGAGCCGGCCGCTCCGGGGCCGCCTCCACAGGCGCGGCGCTGGCGGTCACAGGCACACCAATCCGCCCCAGCGTCTCCCCAAACGCCCGCATCGCGTCACTGGCCTCCAGCTCCGCGACCGCACGGGCGTTTAGCGCCTTGAGTTCCTCGCGCGTGACGGCGTACTCCGGGGCATCGTGGCCCTTGAGGGTCCGCAGCACGGCGTAGGCGTTGCCCGCCTCGATGGTCGCGCCCTTGCTGGTGCTGACGCTGGCGTCGCTGGTCATGTCGCCGCCGACCAGGGTGATCATCTCGGGCGAGATCAGGGTCACACGGTCACCCCGCTCCTCCATGTGGGCGGCGAGTTGCAGCAGGCCGCGCAGGTGCAGCATGTGGGTGAACAGGTCGAGGTGGGCGAGCATCGCGCCCGCTTTTTTCAGCAGGGTGTCCATAGTCGTATTGTTCTGTTTTTGGCAGAATTGTCAAGTCCCGTTCGGCTTAATCCTTCTCCTGCTTTCGTTGCTGGACAGAACGAGTGGGCAAAGCGCAGGGGGAGGTGGCGCGGCGGCCAGTCCTCCCCCTGCGGCAACTTCCCGCGAGGCCGACCTCAGCGGCGGAACTGGGGCCGGGCCGCGAGGGTGAGCCGGAGTTCCAGCGGCTTGCCCCCGCGCACCACGCTGAGGGTGATGGTCTGGCCGGGCTGGTAGCGGCGCACGGCAAACTGGAAGTCGGAGAAGTTGAAGACGCGCTGACCGTTGACGGCCGTAACGACGTCGCCGGTTGCGCGCTGACCGTCCGCGGTGGTCTTGAGGGGTTGCAGCCCGGCCTGCGCGGCGGGACTGTTCGGCGCAACCCCGGTGAAGAATGCACCGGGCGTAGTCCCCAGATCGAGGTTGAAGGTCTGCGTAAACTCCGCGAACAACTCGGCGGGCAGCGCGGTGACGGGGGACAGTTCATTGACCAGCGAGATGCCGATGATCGGCGCGTCCCGCTTGACCCCCTGCCGCAGGTCGGCCAGCCTGGGGTCTGCCTGCGTGACGGGCACCGCATAGGCGATGGACCGCTGACTGGGCGAAAAGGCCCCGTAGCTCACCACGCCGATGACCTCGCCGCGCGCGTTGATGATCGGGCCGCCGCTGTCACCAGGAATCAGTTGCGCGCTCAGCTCCAGCGTGCCGGGCGGCAGTTCGGCGTTGTCGGCCGCGTGATCCAGGCTCAGCAGGCGGCCCGTCTTGGGCATCAGGAAGGCCCCGTCGCCGTTGCCGATGGCGAGGGCCGGGTCGCCCACGGCGGGGCGGCTGGCTGCCAGCGGCAGGAAGGGGGTCCCGGCGGGGACATTCACCCGCAGCAGCGCCAGGTCGGCCTGATCGTCGTACCCGACCACCTCCACGGCGTAGCGCTTGCGGTCGAGGGTCTGGGCGCTGAGGGTCCCCGCCGCATACACCACGTGGTAGGCGGTCAGGGCGTAGCCGTTCCCGATCAGGAAGCCGGTGCCCACGCCGTCGGGGTCGCTGCAATCGTTGGGCGGGCAGCCCTCCAGCCGCAGGGTCGCGGGGCGCAGTTTGCGGTAGAGGGCGTCCAGGGCCGCCGCCTCGCTCTCAGACAGCGTACTCGGGGCCACGGTCTGCCGCTTGGCGGGCTGGGGAATCGGCGCGTGGACAGTGGTCTGGGCCAGGGCAGGCCCGGCACTGAGCAGCAGCGCCAGGGCGACGGACAGGCGGCGGGCAGCGGCCATCCAGACGGCGTTCATGCTTCAGTCTGACCCCCGGGAGGGCCGCCGTATGTGCCATGACTCCCGTTCCCCTGCTCCCTCGCGCGCGGCCTCGGGAGGCAGACCCAGTTTGCGCTCCAGCAGGGTCCCCAGGCGGGTCAGGATGCCGGGACCGCTCCAGCCTGTCACGCAGGCGGCGGCCAGCAGCAGCGCGGGCGCAGGCGCGGGCCGCAGCAGCGCCGTCAGCAGCGCCACGACCGTCAGCGCGGCAATCCCCGCGGCCGCCGCCAGAGCCGTCACCATCCGCGCACGCGGCGGCACTGGGCGGGCCAGTTGCCGCGCGAGCTGCGTCACTGCGCCGGCCAGAAACGCGCTGCCCAGCAGGGGAAGCAGGCCGGTGAGGGGAGTGGGGTCAGACATAGAAGCCACCTCCGGGGCAAGGGGGGCGAGGCAGGACGCGCAGGAGAAAGGGATGGATACGTCCACAGCATAATATGTCTACAGACATAAAGTCAACACACCCCATTCCATTCGTAGCACTTAGCGGCGTCTACACTGGCCGTATGCCGCGTCCCCTCCCCGAACCCTTCGACCTGGCATCCTGGCTGCGCGAGCGGCGGGCGGCCCTAGGCCTGCGCCAGGACGAGGTGGCCCGCCGCACGGCAGAACACGGCGGCGAGGCGGGAACGGTCACGCAGCCTTACCTCAGCCGCCTGGAACGCGGCACCCGGCCCCTGGCGGCCCTCACGGCGGCGCGGCAGGACGCGCTGCGGCGGGCGCTGGAGGTCAGCGCGGGCGAGTGGGTGGCCCGCACCGGCCTGCCGCTGCTCTCTCCCCTGCCGGAGGGCGGCGACGTGCTGTCCTCGCTGGAGTTGGTGCGGGTGCCGGTGCGGGCGCTGGCGACGGCGGGCCTGCCCCTGTCCGAAGACCCCGGCAGCATCATCGACATCGAGCTGGTGCCGGAGCGCGAGCACCGCCCCGGCATGCTGGTGCTGGAGGTGCAGGGCGATTCCATGAGCACCGCCGAGGGCGGCATCCGGCCCGGCGACCGCATCTACGTGGACCCCGGCGAACTCGACCTGCGCGAGGGCCGGGTGTACGTGCTGCACGTGCCGGGCCTGGGCCTGACCGTCAAACGCCTGCGCCACTACGGCGAACACGTCTGGCTGACCAGCGACAACCCCGACCATCCCCCGGTGCGCCCGGAGGAGGCGACCGTGGTGGGGCGCGTGTACTACCACCAGCCGCGCGGCACCCGCCTCTGAGCAGGCGCTGTACGCTGGGGCGCATGACCACGCCTCCCCTCATACCGACTGGCTCTGATTCCAGAACATCCGGGAAAGCGCCGGATGTTCTTCCATCGCCGCCAGTCGGTACTTTTTGCTGCTCGCTCGGCTCGGTTGATTCTTGCGAATCAACGCAACTTGGTCTCACCTGTGTCTTCGTCTACGGCACCCTGATGCCCGGTGAGCGGAATGAGGCCGTGGCCGCGCGGGGCGGGGCGTTCGAGGCTACCCCCGCCCGCCTCGTGGGCTTCCGCCTCCTGCACCTCCTGCCCGAGGAGTATCCGGGGATTGTCCCTGGCGAACCGGGGGAGGAGGTCCGGGGTCATATCCTGCGCTACCGCGAGTCGGACTGGCCCCGCGTCCTGCCCTTCCTCGACGCGCTGGAGGGCGTTCACGACACGCCGCCTCTCTACACCCGCGAGGGCGTGACCGTCACGCTGGAAAGCGGCGAACGGGTCCCGGCCTGGGTGTACGTATACGCCAATGCCGCCCGCCTCGCCCGCCCCGGCGCGCAGCCCGTTCCAGGAGGCGACTGGCGGCAGGTGGGGGAACGCCGGGGCTGAAGGCACAAAAAATGCCGCCCCGGCCAAGGCCCAGGGCGGCATGAACGAGTGCCGACTTAGCGAACGATACGCTGGCCGCGGCGGATGCTGAGCTGGTCCGTCAGGGCGATGTACTCGTCGTAGTTGGTGCGCTCCAGATACTTCAGCAGGCGGCGGCGCTGACCGTTCAGGAGCTGCAGGCCGCGCTGGCCGTGCTTGTCCTTCTTGTTCTCGGTCAGGTGGCGCGACAGGTTGTTGATGCGCTCGGTCAGCAGCGCGACCTGCACGGCGGTGCTGCCGGTGTCGTTCGCACTCTTGGCGTAGGCCTGGATGGTCTGTTGTTTGTCGATCACGTGATACCTCTTTTGTTATGAAGTCCCGCACGGCGTAGCCAGGGCCAAAATAGTCCAGCACGGCCCCACCACTTCGGCGGCAAAGGCGAGTGTAGCACGTCCACCGCCAGGGGGAACATGCTGGCTTGCAGGGTTTGACAAGGCCCGGCCCATCGTCTACCCTTGTGCGTGCAGTATTTTCGCCTCTGGGAGAATCTGCCTCCCAAAACCGGCCAGTGTAGCTCAGTGGTAGAGCAACTGATTCGTAATCAGTAGGTCGTCGGTTCAAATCCGACCCCTGGCTCCAGAAGAGACTCCCGCCCCACGCGGGAGTTTTTCGTTAGGGCCTCCCCAGGGCTGGAAGAGGCACGGAGGCCCAAGTTGTGGGCTGCTCCCTGGTCTGGCCCAGCCGCGCAGGGTAGACTGAACGGCTGACAGCGCGCCCGGTGTTCCACAGGCAGCGCGGCAAGAGTGCCGGGTCCCAGGACCGGGCCGAAAGGGGTTCAAACATGGCCGAAAAGGACATCGACAAGTTGCTTTCCCTGACCGACAGCAAGTACCGGCTGTCGGTCGTGACGGCGAAGCGGGCGCTGCAACTGCGCTCGGGCGCGCCCAGCGTGCTGCCCGTCGAGCAGCGGGTGCGGACGCGCAACCTGGTCACGCAGGCGATGCGTGAACTGGCGACCGGCAAGCTGACGGTGGGCACCGACCTGATGGACGAGGGCCGCTTTCATCAGGACTACGTGCGGCAGAAGCAGGCGCAACTGCAAGCCCAGCTCAATGCCGAACGCGAACGCGAACGAGACTGACGGGTCAAACCGTCAAACAGTTTGACCGTCTAACCGCTCAAAGCTCCAGCCGTTAGACGGTTCGGCAGTTAGACCTTTAGACGCCTCCTGCGTGCTCTTCGCAGGAGGTTTTCTGTTTCTGGCGGCTAGAGTGGGCGTCATGCTGACCGCCTTCGCCGTCCTGCTGAGCGTGACCGCCGTGCTGGCGTACCTGAACGAGCGCCTGCTGCACTTTCCCACGACGGTCGGCGTGACGCTGGCGGGCGCGCTGGCGAGCGTCCTGCTGACCCTGCTGGACGCGCTGGGCGTGCCGGGGCTGCGCGGCTGGGCCACCGGGCTGCTGGAGACACTGAACTTCACCGACTTCGTGCTGAACGGCATTCTGAGCATCCTGCTGTTCGCGGGGGCGCTGAGCCTGAACGCCGGGCAGATGTTCCGGCAGCGGGTCAGCATCCTGACGCTGGCGGTCCTCAGCACGCTGCTCAGCACGTTCCTGATCGGGTTCGCGGCGTACTTCGTGTTCGCGCTGTGCGGGCTGCACGTGCCGCTGATGTGGGCGCTGCTGTTCGGGGCGCTGATCAGCCCGACCGACCCGGTGGCCGTGCTGGACCTGCTCAAGCGGGCGCGGGTGCCCGCCCGGATCGAGACGCTGATCGCGGGCGAGAGCCTCTTTAACGACGGGGTGGGTGTGGTGATTTTCCTGGTGCTGGCGGGACTGGCCGGGGTGGGGGCGCACCACGCCGAACCGGGCGTCCTGGGTGCCCTGACGCTGTTCGGGCGCGAGGCGCTGGGCGGGATGCTGTTCGGGGCGCTGCTGGGCGGCCTGGGCTACGCCATGCTGCGCAGCATCGAGCAGCACGCGGTGGAGGTGCTGATCACGCTCGCGCTGGTGATCGGCGGCTACGTCGCGGCGGCGGCCCTGGGCCTCAGCGGGCCGCTGGCGATGGTGGTCGCGGGGCTGGTCCTGTCGGCCACCAAGGACCGCGTGTTCGGGCAGGAAAGCCGCGAACACGTCGAGGGCTTCTGGGAAACCATCGATCAGGTCCTGAACATCCTGCTGTTCGCCTTTATCGGCCTGGACGTGCTGCTCACCGAGACGAACGGGCCGCGGCTGCTCGCCAGCCTCCTCCTGATCGGGGTGGCGCTGGCCGCGCGCTGGATCAGCGTGGCGCTGCCCTTCCTGCTGGTACGCGCACGCGGGGGCTACGGGGCCTACACCGTGCGGTTGCTGACCTGGGGCGGCCTGCGTGGCGGCATCGCCATCAGCCTGGTGCTGGGCCTCCCCCAGAGTCCCTACCGCATGGACCTGGTGACGGCCACCTACGCCATCGTGCTCTTTACCATCGCCGTGCAGGGCCTCACCATCATGCCGCTGGTGCACAAGGCGAGCGCGGCGCTGCGGCAAGCAGAGGGCGAATAGCAGAAGGCCGGGAGCGCTCCTGCCTCAGCTCTCCCGGCCTTCTGCCCTCTGCGTTCAGCCTTCTGCCTCCTTGCCTACTTCCCGGCCCCGCCCACCGCGCCACTGGCCGTGACACCGCTCAGGAGCGCCTCGCGGATGCCCTGCGCGATACCCAGCGCCACGCGGTCGAGGTAGTTGCTGTCCTTGAGGTTCAGGCCGTCGACGGGGTGGCTGGTGTAGCCGATCTCGACCAGGGCCGCCGGGATGCGGCTGTTGCGCAGGACCGACAGCGAGCGGTTGTTCTTCAGGCCCTGCGAGAACGCACTCGTGACCGAAACGACGTTCTTCTGGACGATGGCGGCGAAGCTGCTGGAGAGGGGGTGGTTGGAGTTCCACCACGTCTCCACGCCGTAGCCGCGCAGGGCATTCTGAGCCGGCATGGCGTTCACGTGAATGCTCAGGAAAAGCTGGGTGCCCGGTGTGCCCATTCCGGCACGCATCTCCAGGTCAGCGTTCTTGCTGGCGTTCAGCTCGCGGTCGCTGTCGCGGGTCAGCACGGCGTCCACGCCCGCCGCCCGCAGGAGGTTGCGGACCCGCAGCGCCACGTCGAGCGTGACCTGCTTCTCGACAATCGCGCCCACGGCCCCCGGATCGTGCCCGCCGTGGCCGGGGTCGATCACCACGCGCGGCTGGACCATGCTGGCGCTGAAGGCGAGCAGGGCCGTCCCGCGCGCCACGGGCAGCAGGGGCACGGTGCCCAGCACACGCTCGCGCGCGCCCAGCGGCGTGAGGTCGGCCAGCGCGGGCGAGAGGTCGATCGCCAGCCGGGAGCGGTCACTGCCCTCGGTGGGGGGCACCAGTTGCGCGCGCCACCCGCTGCGGTCGGTGAGCGGCGTGCCGGTCAGGAGCGTCACGCTCACGCCGCCCCCCTCGGTGGGTTCGTAGCGCCAGGCGCGCACCTCGGGGCTGATGTTCTGGCCGGCCAGCGCGGCGGCGCTCACCCCACTCAGCTCCACCCGCAGGCCCAGGCTGCCGGGCACCATGCGGTAGCCCACGCCGGGCGGCAGGTCCAGCACCACCCGCGTCAGGCCGGGATTCTTGCCCACCCGCGGCGGGGTGAGGCCGACGCCGGGCTGGGAGGAGCCGGGGGTGCGGCCCGAGAGCGCGCTGGGGCGGGCGGAGTCCTGGCCGGGCAGGGCCGGGGCGGGGGGCGGCAGGCTACCCCGGGACGCGGTGGGCACCGTGTCGCCGGGCGGCAACTGGTCCTGGAGGGCCACGCCGCCCGCTGCCGGGGTGCCGGGAGCACTGCCCACCGGCGCACTCAGGGCCTGCCGCTCGCTGGGGGTGGGAACCGCCGCACTGGCGCGGACCAGCGCGAGCAGCGAGGAGCTGGCCCCACCCGCCAGGGTCGGCCCGAACTCCAGAATCAGGACCCGCGTGCCCGACGCCAGCGTGGCCTCGCTGGCCCGCCAGCCGTCGGTCAGCGAGAGCGGAAAGGGCGTGACCAGCGTCACCTGACCGCCGCCCGCCCGGTACTCGGTCACGCTGGCCCCCAGCCGGGCGGTGACGGCGGGCAGCACCCGCGCGCCCCGCACGTCGATGCGCAGTCCCCCGAAGGTCGGGGTGAGGGTGTAGGTCACGCCGGAGGGCAGGTCGAACACCACCCGCGTCTGGCTGCCGTCGCTGCTGGAGCGCGGGGTGCCGAACGTGACATTCGACACCCCGGTCAGGTTGTTCAAATTGCGCGGCGTGCTGGCCGCGGCGGCAGATGCCGGAGCGCTGACACCTGGAGCGCCGGTCCGCAGGCTGGGGGGAGCCTGGACCGGGGCCGCGCGCTGGAAGGGGTCGCCCTGCGCCGTGGCCCACGACCCCGCCATACCGCACGACATCACGGATGAGAGCAAAATGGCCTGCCGCTTCATGGGCCTCTATCTTGTCCTGCCACGGCGTGAGAAATGGCAACCAGCACTCATTTCTGACCGCCGACTTACTCAGAACGCTGGCCCCTGCCCGGCCTCAGCCCCGGCAGGGTTCTCTTTTCTCCCCCTGGGACGCCAAAAGTCGGTCAGGGCGGCGCACCCCAGCCGTTGCCGCGTGTCCTGGGCAGCAACTCCACTTCACGCCGCCCTTATCACGGTTTCTCACTTCGTTCGGCCCAGAAAGGTTCGGCAACCTTGCTGGGCACCGCCCTAGGGAGCCGTGAGGGACGACTGGACGTGCAGCGGCAGCGTCGGCGCGAGCCACACGCGCCCGGTGCCGCGGTACACCTGCACGTAGCCCTCGCCGGTGCGGCCGCTGCCCAGCAGGCTGCGGGTGCTTTTCTCCACGCTGAAGGCCAGGCCGCCCGTGTAGGCCAGCACCAGATTGCCGTCCACCTTGAGCGTCTCCCCTTGCAGGTCGAGCACCTGAAACTCCTCGGGGGGGACGGGGCTTTGCAGGGCGAAGACGCCCTCCCCGGAGAGTTTGGGCTGCACCCGGCCCTCGCCGCTGCCCAGCGCCGCCGCGAGGCCCCGGTTCACGTGCCGCCCCACCGTGACCTGGCCCACGCAGGCGACAAAAGCGCCGTCGTCCACGATCAGGTCCTCGCCGCGCAGCTCGCCCAGCAGCAGGTGCAGGCGGGTCGGCTCGGTGTAGATCACGCCCGTGCCGCGGTAGGCGGTCTTGAAAAGGCCCTCGCCGGTGGCCGCCGCCGTGACCGCCCCGCGCAGCAGGCCGCCCAGGCCCCCGCCCGCCGCGCCACCGCTGGCCGTGGCCTGCATCTCGATCTCACCGCGCAGGTACTGGAGGGCACCCGGTTCCAGCACCGCCAGGCCGCCGCCCAGCTGCACCGCGAGCTGCCGCCAGCGCGCCGGGCGCACCAGCGGCTGATGAAAGCCCTCCAGCGGACGCTCGGTGGGCCGGGGATCGTACTCGGTGACCTCCAGGCGGGCACCGGCGGCCTCGGCGGTGTGAATCACTTCGGGATGCAGGCGGAATTCCATGCCGGGGAATACGCCCTCAGGGGGCGCGGGGTTCCCGCCGCCCGCCGGGGCCGTACACCAGCGCGCGGGTGAGGCGCTCCAGCGGGCCGCTGCCGAATCTCTCCAGCACCCAGGCGCTGACCGGAAGCTGCACCAGCCCGACCAGCAGCGCCAGCCCCACCGCGGAGGCCGCCCCCCACCGGCCGTACTGCACCCCGCCGTAGGGATAGAAGAAGGTGGTCATGATCAGGCTCTGCGCGATGTAGTTGCTCATGGCGACGCGACCACTGGCGGCAAAGGCCCGGAGCGGCCCCAGCCTCTGGCGCGCCGCCAGCAGGCCCAGCACACCCACATACCCCAGCGCGGTGGCGAGGCCGCCCCCCATGCGGACGGGGATGGAGAACAGAAAGGCCGTCCGCGTGCCCTGGGTGTTGAGCCAGGCGAGCAGCACGCCCAGCGGCAGCCCCACCGCCAGCCCCCAGAACGCCAGCCGGCGCAGCAGCGGCAGATGCGCCTGCGGGCGGGTCAGCAGCCCGGTGCGCTGGGCCGCCACCCCCAGGAAGAACAGGGCGATCAGCCACAGGGCGTTGTAGAGGGTGCCGCCGCTGAGGTCGGCCCGGAACTCGGCGGCCCGCTCGATGACCACCTCCAGATAGGTCATGCCGGGCGTCAGGTCAGGGATGCCGGTGGGCCGGGGAGCCGGGACGCCCGTCACCGTGCCCAGCCCGGCCAGCAGGCCCAGCAGCAGCCACCAGCCGCCCATCGCCCCAGCCAGCAGGACCAGTTCGCCCACCGCCAGCCGGACGGTCAGCAGCAGCGCCAGCGCCAGCAGCGCGTAATTGGCGATGATGTCGCCGTGCCACACCAGCACGAAGTGCGCCGTGCCGAGCAGCAGCAGCACCCCCAGCCGCCGCACCAGCGTGACCGCCCCCTGCCGCGCCAGCATCCCCGCTGCACCCCACCCGAACAGCATGGCGAACAGGCTGATCGAGCGCCCGTTGAAAAAGATGTCGGTCAGGACCTGCACCCCCCGGTCCACGCCCGTCTGGGTCCACTCGCGGAACCCCGCGAAGTCCTGCACGTTCACAATCAGAATCCCCAGCAGCGCCAGCCCCCGCAGCACGTCCGGCAGCAGCGCCCGCTCTCCCGGTGCCACCGGGCGCGGCGGGCCGGCTTCGGGGGCGCTGGCTTCCGGAATGGGGGCAGCTTCAGGCGGACCAGGCAGGGTCATGCGCCCAGGCTAGCGCGTAGAGGAATGACAGAAAAAAGCGCCCCGATGGGCGCAGTACCAAGCCGCGGGCCGGGCGTTACTGTGTGCAGCTTCTGGCAGCGTAAAGCTGATTCAGCTTGGCGATCCGGTCGTCCGCCGCCTTCTGGACCTGGTCGTTGGTGTACTCGTTGGCGAGGATCCCCGGGATAAAGAAGATGGCCCAGGCGATGTTCTGACCGCTCAGACCGCGGTTCTTTCCTGCTTCTTCACGGGCCTGCTGAGCACGGGCAACCTCACTCTTGATTTCCACACAGGAGAGTTCCGTATCGGGCTTCTGGGCATTCGGATTGTACCGAGGGGCGCAGGAAGCGAGACTCAGGGCAGCAAGAGCGGTGGCAACCACGAACAGTTTTTTACTCATGTGTTCCTCCTCGTTCTCATATACCACCCTGCCCCGAAGGCGTGTTGCAACTTTGACGCCTCGGCCGGAAATTGGCCTCAGCTTTCCCCCACCTCTGCCCACCTCTCCCCTTCCCCAGGTACCCGGAAGCCGTCGAGGTCGTCGTAAGGCAGGCCCAGCAGGCTGCCCGCGCCGTTCCAGCCGCTCAGCAGCGAGAGGGGCACGCCGCCGCCCGGATGAACCGTGCCGCCCACCTGCACCAGATTCCGTGCGTGGGGATGGGTCCAGCCGGGGCGCAGGCTCCCGGTCAGGCCGTGGGGGGCGCGGCCGTAGAGGGCACCGGCCACCCCTGTGCGCGCATAGTCGGCGGGAGCGAGAGGCCGCCACTCGGCCACCTCCAGCGGGAAACGCGCCTGCAAGCGCTCCAGCAGGAAAGCCCCATAGCCGCGTGGGTCGTCCGTCACGGCGGGGTCAGGCGGCGCGTTCACCAGCAGGAAGGCCCGGTCGCCGTCGAGGTGCAGGTACAGGGTGGGGTCGCGTGGCAGCCGCCCGGCCCGGATGTCACGCCACTCGCGAGCGTAGTCGGCGGGCCAGAAGATGTGATGGGCGTGGCCCCGGTCCTCCCGCAGGTACAGTTGCAGCGCGAACCCGCTGATTCCGCGTGGCGTGGGGTCAGGGGGCAGGTCCAGCCAGCGGCGCGTGAGTGCGCGGTCGGCGGCGCTGACCCAGGCGTCGGCGGCAAAAGCGCCCCGGCCCGTGTGCGCCCCCAGCACCACCCCGCCGTGCGTGATGAGATGCTGCACCTCCGTCCCAAACTCGAAGCGCACGCCCAGCGCCTCTGCCCGCTCGCGCAGGCGTTCGGCCAGGGCGGCCAGCCCCCCGGCCAGATGCCACACGCCGTCCCCCAGTTCCACCCAGGCGACGTTGTGCAGCACGGCGGGCGCACGGTAGGGGTCGGCCCCCAGGTATGTGGCGAAGCGCAGCCAGAAGGGGGTCAGAAAGGGGCCGGACTGCACGAAACGCGCGAGGCTGGCCCAGGGCGCGGCCCGCCTCCCCCGCGTGAGGGCATAGCCGGCCAGGGCGAGGCGGCCCGGCGGCGGGCGAAACAGGAAGGTCGGCGCGGCGTCGAGGTACATCCGGCGCGCGGCGGCCAGCAGCCGGGCATAGTCGCGGCCCTCCCGGCGCGAGAGCTGCGCCAGGGTCGGCTCCAGACTTCCGGCGACGTGCAGGGCTTCGGGGGCGAAGGTCCGGCCTTTCAGGTCGTGGTAGGTGGTCGTGGGGCGGGCGGCCTCCAGCTCCGGCGCGGGCAGCCCCAGCCGCTCGTGCAGGGCGCGGAACACCTGCGGCATGGTCACGACCGTCGGGCCGCTGGAGAAGTCGGGGTAGCCCAGCGCGGCCTTCCCGCCCGCCCGCTCCAGGTGGTCGAGCACCGTTACGCGCGCGCCTGCCTCCGCCAGCCGCAGGGCCGCCGCCAGACCCGCGAAGCCCGCGCCGATCACGGCGACATGCTGGGGCGTGCGTCCTGGGGCCACGCCCCGAGGATAGCCCGGCGGGGGGCAAGGGCAGCCACCGGGGCCGCGCGGGACAAGGCCACGTTCCATTGTCGGCCCCGCCGCCGTCCTACACTCCCCGCGTGTCCGCCCCTGCCGATTCCAGCCGCGCCGTCCTGAGGCTCCCCGAGTTCCGCGCCATGCTGCTGGCGACCGTGTGCAGCACCCTGGCGGGCCGCGCGGTCGCGCTGACGGTGGCGTACCAGCTCTACCAGCTCACCAAGAATCCGCTCACCCTGGGCGTGCTGGGGCTGGTGGAGGCGATTCCGGCGCTGAGCCTCGCGCTGCTGGGCGGCGTGGTGGCCGACCGCAACGACCGCCGCCGCATCCTGCTGATCACGACCGCGCTGGAGGTGGCCTGCGCGGCGCTGTTCTTCCTGTACGCGCCGCACGCCGCTGCGCTGGGGTACGGGCCGCTGCTGGTGCTGATCTTCCTGCTGGGCACCGCCCGCGGCTTTTCCGAACCGGCGCTCCCGGCCTTCGAGGCCCAGGTCGTGCCGCGCGAGCTGCTGCTGCGGGCCTCGGCGTGGCAGTCGAGCGCGTGGCAAGCGGCGGCCATCATCGGCCCGGCGCTGGGCGGGGTGCTGTATGCCGCCGCCGGGGCGGGCGGGTCGTACGCCTTCGCGGCCGTGCTGTACGCGCTGGCGCTGGGTTGCCTCGCCTACGTGAAGCCCAAACCCCGCCCCGCCTTCACGCCCGGCGAACCGGTGTGGCAGAGCGTGAAGGAGGGCCTGGCCTTCGTGGTGCAGCGGCAGGTGCTGGTGGGCAGCATGGCGCTGGACCTCTTCAGCGTGCTGTTCGGGGGCGCCGTGGCCCTGCTCCCGGTCTTCGCCTCGGACATTCTGGAGGTGGGGCCGCGGGGGCTGGGGGTGCTGGTCGCGGCCCCCAGCGTCGGGGCGCTGGGCGTGATGCTGTATGCCACCCGCCGCCCGCCGGGCCGGGGCGCGGGGCGCACGCTGCTGCTGGCGGTCGCGAGCTTCGGGGTGTGCATGCTGGTGTTCGGGCTGTCGCGCAACTTCGCTCTCAGCGTGGCGGCGCTGGTGCTGGCCGGGTTGTTCGACGGCATCAGCATGGTGATTCGCAAGGCGACCCTGCGCCTCAAGGCCCCCGACCACATGCGCGGGCGCGTGAGTGCCGTGAGCAGCATGTTCATCGGGGCCAGCAACGAACTTGGGGCCTTCGAGAGCGGCCTGGCCGCGAGCTGGCTGGGCACCGCCCGCAGCGTCTGGGCGGGCGGCCTCGTCACCCTGCTGGTGGTGGGGATGACGGCCTACCTCGCCCCCGAACTGCGCGCGATGGACCTGACCGACATCGCGGAGGACCGCCTCCCCCCGGAAGAGGCCGGGCGGCAGGCGATGAAGGTGGAACAGGGCTGGGAGAGCTGAGGGGGAAGGGGTGAGGCGTGAGGCGTTAGGGATTAGGCAAAGCAGGAGCAGAAGCTGCCCTTCCTACAACCTACAGCCCACAACCCACAGCCCACACCCCACTCCCTACAGCCTGCTCCCCTGCTCGTACTCCCGGCCCTTCCAGCTCACCCGGCGGCGCGTGGCGCGGAGGTACACGGGCAGCGTCAGCAGCGGCGTGACCGGCCCCAGCAGGCCTTCGGCGAGGTCGGCTGGCGCGCGGCGGCCGCTGACGAGGTTCACCAGCAGGCGCTCCAGCAGGCCCGCCGCCCGCAGCCAGGGCAGGCCACGCAGCGAGCGGGCGGGCAGCAGCCAGGGCAGGGTGTAGGCCGCGAGGTGCCAGGCAGCGGAGAGCAGTAGCAGCGCCCTTGAACGCCCATGAAACGCCCCCGCGTTCTTCCCGAACCCTGCCACCGACTCCGGGTAGCTCCGGTACATCCGCACGCCCAGGCAATCCTCCCCCAGCGCCAGCGCCAGCCGCCCGCCCCGCCCCTTGAGCCGCTGGGCAAAGGCCACGTCCTCCAGCAGGTCGGCGCGGACCAGGGCGTGCCCCCCCACCCGCTCGTAGGCTTTGCGCCGGAAGGTCATCAGTTGCCCATTCGCGGCGGCGGCGCTGGGGTGCGGCAGGCGCAGCAGCGGCGCGGGCAGGAAGGTGAGCAGCACGTCGTCCACCAGCGGCGTGAGGAGGCGTTCCCCCAGAGTGACGTTGTGCTGGCGGGGATACACGCTCAGCAGGTCGGCCCCGGAACGCTCCAGCTCGTGCAGCACCGCGCCTAGCGCCCCCGGATGCCAGGTCACGTCCGCGTCGGTAAAGACCAGAACGTCACCCCTCGCCGCCTGCGCGAGCTGCTGGCAGGCCCAGGGCTTGCCATGCCACCCGGCGGGGAGAGGCTGGCCGGAAATCACCCGCGCCCCGTACTGGCGGGCGACCTCTGCTGTCCCGTCCGTGCTGCCATCGTCCAGCACCAGCACCTCGTGCGCGCCCTGGGCCAGCAGGCCGGGCAGCGTGTGGGGGAGGTTGTGCGCCTCGTTGCGCGCGGGCACCAGCAGCGAGACGCGCGGGCCTGCGGGTGTGGGCCGGGGTCGCAGCCGGGGAAAGGTCAGGGCGTTGACGAGCAGGGTGGCGGCCTTGTACGCGAAAAAGCCGCCTACCGCGAGCCGGTAGACGCGGGAGAGACGGCTCACCGGTCCCCCGTCAGCCACGTCAACGCACGGCTGGGCCAGTCCAGACGCTCGTGGTCGCTGGCCCGCCCCCGCGTGAGGCGCAGGTATCCGGCGAGGGGACGCTCGGGGTCACTGTCCGCAAGGTCGGCGTCCAGCGCGGCGAGTTCGGAGGAAAGAGCCGCCGCGAGGTCGGGGGCGGCCACCGCCGGGCCGAAGCGCAGATAGGCCTCCGGGGACTGCCCCCCGCGCAGGGCCACCCGCAGCGCGACGGGGACCAGGGGGACGCCCGCCGCCCTGGCAATCCAGGCCGCGCCGGGCTTCACCCCCCGCAGCGGTCCGGCAGGCTGCAATGCTCCCTCCGGAAACACCACCACCCAGGCTCCTGCCCGCGCCGCACGCACGGCGGGCCGCACCTCCTCTGCCCCCAGCGCCCCCACCCGGCGCAGGAAGGGAAAGCGGGCCAGTTGCCGCGCCGTCATCAGCACCCGGTAGTCGGCCCCCGCCTGCCAGGCGACCTCGCGCAGCACGTAGCCGTCCCACCAGGAATGGTGGTTGGGGGCCAGCACCGCGCCGCCGGGCGGGAGCGGCCCACGCACCCACACGCCTCCCAGGTCGGCCCGGACGCTGCGGCGGATGCTGGCGCGCAGCAGGGCGGCCACCGGGTCAGGGCGTTTCACCTCTTCCCCCGCACAGCCCGCGCCAGGGCCAGCGCCCCTAGCATCGCCGCGAGCGTCACCGCCGCCTCCCGATAACGGCCCACCAGCACCAGGCCGCCGGGCAGGAAGAACGCCTCTATGGGGTACGCGACGGCGAAGGTGAGGCGGGAGAGGTCGGGACGGGGGGCGGATTCTCTCAGGATGGGACCGACTGTCACACGCACACGGGCCTCCCCCCTCACCTGCATCGGCCAGTCCCAGCCCCGCCCCCGCCGCCCGAACAGCCCCGGCGCGAGGCCCGTGAAGGCCCAGCTCAACCCCGCCCCGACCGCCCACCAGCCCAGGAAGTTCTGCACCGGCGCACCCGCCCACAGCGGCGCGGGGTCGCTCCAGCGCCAGTAGCCCTCGGCGGTCATCAGCGGTTCCAGGCCCACGTCCCACGCGGCCAGCAGCAGGCCCGCCAGCCAGGCCCTTCCCCCGGACAGCAGCGCGGCGGAAAGCGTCAGCGCGAACCACCCCAGCGGCACGAGCAGCGGCACGCCCAGCAGTGTGGGGGCCGGAGCAGTGGCATACGAGTAGACGCCGAAGGGAAACCCCGTCCGGCTTCCCAGCAGTTCCACCCCCAGCCCGACGCCGAACGCCAGCGCCGCCATCACCAGCGCCCGCCGCGCCCCGACCCCCTCCCAGACATACGCGAGCGCCGCGAGAAACAGCGCCCCGGTACTCAGCAGCGCCAGGGGCGCAAAGCCCTGGGGCCAGAGAGGGACGGGGATATGCAGCGCCGCGTACAGCACCGTCAGCCACATCCAGGGGCGCATCTGCCCCAGCACCACGCCTGCCCGCTGCCGCAGCGTTCCCACAAAATCACCCGTCAGCGCGTCCCCCGCCAGCGCCAGCACGGGCGTGAGCGGCAGGCCCAGCGCGATGAGGCCCCAGCCCAGCGGCAGGCCCCTCAGCACCAGCAGCGCGCCCAGAAAGGCCAGACCCAGGGCGGCAAAGGCGAGGGCGAGGCGGATCATGTGGCCTGTGGGGAGGCTCTGAGCTATGAGCTTTGTGCTATGAACCAGCCCCCAGAAGCTCCGGCTTGCGCCCTCGCCATCTTTTTCATAGCTCATAGCTCACCGCTTATAGCCCCTTTCGCCCTGTCAGCTCCCGCACCAGCACCCGCGCCGCGTTGCGCCCAGACGCGCCCATGATGCCGCCGCCGGGGTGGGTACTCGCGCCGGTGAGGTACAGGCCCTTGACACCCGGCCAGCGGTACTGGCTGGCCGACATCCACGGGCGGAAGGCGAACATCTGGTCGAAGCTCATCTCCAGGTGCATCACGTTGCCCCGGTGCAGGCCCAGGTTCGTTTCGAGCCACTGCGGCGTCTGCACCAGCTCGCCCACAATCTTGTCGCGCGTGCCCGGCGCGTAGTGCTCGAAGGCACGCAGGATGTTCTCGCGGGCCTCCGCCTGCCGCGTTTCCCACGTGCCCGACGCCAACTCGTAGGGGTAATACTGCGCCCACAGCCACAGCACCTCGCCTCCGGGGGGCGCGAGGCTGTCGTCCACGGCGGAAAAGCTCATGGCGATGAGGGGCGGGTCGGTGGTGGGTTCGCCCGCCAGATACTCGCCGTAGCCCTTCAGCAGTTGCCGCTCGTTTTTAATCAGGAGGCCCAGCCCCACCCGGCTCTCCGGCTCGGTGTGCTGGCGGTAGCGCACCCGCTCGCTGAGGGCCAGGCGCAGCACCATGCCGAAGCCGTTGCCCACCCGCACGTTCCGCGCCGCCTCCGGCACGTATTCGGGCGGCAGCGCCTGTGCCGTGGTGAGGACATGGGTGCCGGAGACGACCGCGCGGGCCGTGTACCGCTCCCCGTTCTCCAGCTCGATGCCCTGCGCCTTCCCGCCCTTCACCAGAATGCGTTTCACGGGCGCGTTGACAAAGACCTCGCCGCCGTCCGCCTCCACTGCCCGCCGCAGGGCGCGGGTCAGGCCGCCGCTGCCGCCCTTGGGCCGCGCCACCCCGCCCTCGTGGTAGAGGGGGTGCCACAGCAGGAAGGGCGCGCTGAGAGGGTCCGACGGCGGCGGGCCGCTCTGGGCCGCCATCCAGGTCAGCGGCGCACGCACCCTCTCCTCTGAAAAATACTCGCGGGCCACGTCGCCGTAGGGGCGCAGGATGCGGGAAAGCTGCGCCTGCCAGTCCTTCCCCTGCCCGCTTTTCACCACCATTTTCCCCATCTCCAGCGGGCCGGGGGCCGAGTTGAAGAGGTCGGCCACGCTGCGGGCGAAGGGCGTCCAGTCGGTAAGGAAGCGGCGGTAGGCCTCGCCCTGGCCGGGAAAGAGGGCTTCCAGTTCCCGCGCCGTGCGGTCGGCGTCGCGCCACACGAACCAGGGCGTTTCGCCGTCGGAGGCGTGGAACATGGGGTCCACTTCCAAGTAGTGCAGGCCGTGGCGGTTCAGCTCCAGCTCGCGCACCACGGGCGTCATCCGGATCAGGATGTGGGCGCTGCCGCCGTAGTCGAAGCGGTAGCCGGGGACCAGTTCCTCGGTGCTGACCGCGCCGCCGACCAGATGCCGCCGCTCGAACACGCCCACCTTCAGCCCGGCTTTCGCGGCATAGGCCGCCGTCACCAGCGCGTTGTGCCCCGCACCCACCACCACGACGTCAAAGTCCGGCATCCGGCCCGCATCCTGGCACGCCAGGGAGGCCGGAACGGTCAGGAATGCTTCAGGTGGGGGCGCGAGATGTTAGAAGGGTTGACATTCTGTTGTAGAAATACAACAATACGTGCCATGGTTGCGAAGGCCACTGGTCGCCCCTCCCCGCCGCCCCTGTACAACCGGCTGCCGGTGCTGCGGGCGGAGCGGGGCCTCAGCCGCCAGGACCTCGCCGCGGCGGTGGGCGTGAATTACCAGACCATCGGGTATCTGGAGCGCGGCGAGTACCACCCCAGCCTGGACCTCGCCTTCCGCCTGGGCGAGTTCTTTGGCCTCCCTATCGAGGCGATTTTCTCCCGCACGCCCTTCACGCCGCTCAGCGAGAAAGTGTATGGAGGTCCATCATGAATCCTGCCTTCGACTCCTCCCGTCCCCTGGCTCCTCTGGCCCAGCGACGCCGCGCCGTGTTGATCGGTGTGTTCGGCTTCCTTCTCCTGCTGCTCGCGCAGTTCCTGCGCAGTGCGGAAAGCAGCAGCGCCCTGTGGAATGGACTGAGCGCCGCCGGGATGGTCATCGTCGTCTTCGGATGGTCACGCCTGCTGTTTCCGGGGTTCATGGGGCTGCCACGCCTGGATCAACCTGATCTCGATGAACGCCAGCGGGCCGTGCTGACCCGTGCCTACGCCACGGCGTACCAGGTGCTGGCCCTCGGGCTGCTGCTGGTCTACGCCTATGGGTGGCTCACGGACGTGTTGCCGGGCCTGCCCAGACTGACGGGAGGCGTGAACGCCATCATGCTGGTCGGCCTGGTCTGGATCGTGATGGGTCTCCCCGCGGCCATCCTCGCCTGGACCGAACCCGACCCGGCAGGCGAGTAGGACGCCGTAACCTTCCGGGGGGTACGCTGTGACCATGTTCGGTCGCCGCGTGCCCCCCCACATCGTGTTTCTGCTGAGTCTGCTGCTGGCCGTGCTGGCTGGGGTGGCCGCCTTCCGCTACCTGCGGGCAGACAACTGGCTGCCGGGCCTGCTGTGGGGCGCGGTCGCGGTGTGGTTCCTGGTGGACGCGGTGCGTTCCTACGGCTGGTGGAAGGGGCGCTAGCAGGCGCTTCCCTGCCTCAGTGCGCCGCTGCCAGCGCCCGCACCACCTCGTCCTGCACGGCGCGCAGGGTCAGGATGGGGCTGTCCTCCGGGCCGTTCATCAGCAGGGCGAAGGCGAGGACGTGGCCGCTCCGGGCCGTGACGTACCCGGCCAGGCTGCTCACGCCGGGCAGCGTGCCGGTCTTGGCCCGCACGTCCAGGTCGGTGAGGCGCAGGGCGAGGGTCCCGCCGCGCCCGCCGTGGCCGGGCACGTTCTCGCCGGTCCCGGCCTGGGGCAGCGCCTCGGCAAAGACGTTGCGCCGCTCGCGGTAGAGGTGGCCCGGCAGTTCGGCCCGCTCTGGGGCGGCGGGCTGGGCCTGGGGTGGTTCCCCGGGATAGGGCAGGTCGTACAGGACGCGCAGCAGGCCCACCAGCGCGCGGGGCGTCAGGCGGTTGTCACGGCTCAGGCCGCTGCCGTCCGCGAGGCGCACGCCGGTCAGGTCCACGTTCAGGCGGCGCAGCACCGCCCGCTCGCGGGCCAGGGCACCGGCCAGCGTGCCGCTGCCACCGGGCCGGACGGCCAGCGTGGCGAGCAGTTCCTCGGCGCGCAGGTTGTCGCTGGGGCGCAGCGTCGCGGCCAGCACATGGGCGGGCGAGACGCTGCGGACCGACGCTGCCCCCTGCTCGGGCCGCTGCTCCACGGGCACCACGGGGTCGGGCGGCAGCGGCCTGCCCCGCTCGTCGGTGCGGGGGGGCGGCACGAAGGGCCGGAAGGGCGGCGCGGCCGTCACCTCCGCCGACCCGACCTTGACCCCGGCGCGGCGCAGTTCGCGGGCCAGGGCCGCCCCCAGCCGCGCCCGTGCCTCGGCGGCGCTGGCCGGGGGATCGTCGTGCCACTCGGCCAGGCGCACGGCGGTCATGGGCACACCCAGGGGGAGGGTCTGCCACGTCCGCGCGTCCAGCCCGCCCTCGTCCACCCGCAGCGCCCCGACCTCGCGCACGCCCCGCGCGTACACCTGCCGGGCCAGGGCGCGCAGGCTGTTGGGGCCGTCCGCGGCGGTCAGGGTGGGGTCGCTGCTGCCGCGCAGGGTCAGGTGAGAGACGCGCCCCCGGCCCACCTCGGCGGCCGGGAGGGTCAGTTCGGTGCTCCACCAGCCGTCCGCGCCGCCCCGGTCCACCAGCACCGCCGCCGCCGTGACCAGTTTCATGTTGCTGGCCGGAATCAGCGAGCGGTCCGCGTCCCGCGCCTCCAGCAGCTCGCCGGTGGTGAGGTCCCGCACCAGCAGGGCGGCCTGCACGTTGCCGGGCAGGCCGGCCAACGCCCGCCGGACCCCCGCACTCAGCCCCGGCTCCGGCCGCAGCGTGACGCCCTCCCCCGCCGCCGGAGCCTGCGCCCGTGACCCCGGCACCAGGGCCAGGCAGGCGAGGGCGAGGCAGAGGGGAAGGAGGCGGGGCACAGGGGAAAGATAGGGCAGATGGCCGAAGGCGGATGGCAGATGGCAACAAGACACCTCGGCACCCGCCGCGTGGGCCTTTAGCCTTCTGCCTTTAGCCTTCTGCCTTCTGCCTCTTGGCCTTCGGCCTCCTGCATCGCCAGATACATCTGGTACTGCGGCGCGCCCCCCAGCATGTTCTGGCCGCCGTCCACGGGCAGGATCACGCCCGTGACATAGCTGGCCGCGTCCGACACCAGAAAGAGGGCCGCGTTGGCGATGTCCTGCGGCACCCCGAAGCGGCCCAGCGGCACGGTGCGGGTAAACTGCCGCCGGGTCCGCTCGTCGGGGGCGAGGCGGGCCATGCCCTCGGTGCCGTCGATGGGGCCGGGGATGATGGCGTTCACGCGCACGCCGCGCAGGCCCCACTCCACCGCCAGCGTCTGCGTCAGGGCGTCCACGCCCGCCTTGGCCGCCACCACATGCGCCTGCATCGGCACCGGCACGCCGTAGGCGCTGATGGAGAGGATGTTGCCGCCGGGCACCCGCAGGTGGGGCGCACACGCCTTGATGGTGTTGTAGGTGCCCAGCAGGTCGATGTCCACCACCGTCTTGAATCCGTTGGGGCTGATGCCGTCCACCGGGGCGGGGAAGTTGCCCGCCGCACCCGCGAGCACGATATCCAGCGGCCCAAAGGCGTCCACCCCCGCCTGTGCGGCGGCCTGAAGCGCGGCGAAGTCGCGTACATCCGCCGAGACGCCGATCGCCCGGCCCCCGGCTTCTTCAATGCCCCGCGCCGCGTTCTGCGCCTTTTCGAGGTTGCGGCCCAGGATGGTCACGGCGCACCCGTGCGCGGCGAAGGTCTGCGCGATGCCCAGGTTGATGCCGCTGCCGCCCCCGGTGATGAGGGCGTGCTTGCCGCTGAGGAGGTCGGGGCGGAAGGTGCTGGCGGGGTCGTGGGGCTGGGTCATGGGGAACTCCTGGGAAGGGGCGAGAGGTCGGGGCGGCGCGGAGGCAGCTCAGGCGCGGGCCGGAGGGCCGGCGTTGCGTTCTGCCTATACTGCACCTTTCGCCACGGTGCCCCCCCTCCCCACGGGAGGAACACGGGCGGCACTCCGACCGTCACGCACAGAAGACAAGGAAGGAAACACCCATGACCTCAACCCAAGGGAAGCCGCAACGGAGCATCACGCCGCTGGCCCTGATGTTCACCTGTCTGGGGTCCATCATCGGCTCGGGGTGGCTGTTCGGGGCCTACAACACGGCCAAGATCGCGGGACCCGCCGCCGTCCTCGCCTGGGTGATCGGCATGATCATGATGCTGGTCATCGCCCTGACATACACCGAGCTGGGCGCGATGTACCCCGAATCGGGCGGCATGGGCCGCTACGCCCAGTACTCGCACGGCCCCTTCGCCGGGCTGCTGGCGAGCTGGTCGAACTGGCTGAGCATGCTGGCGATTCCGCCCATCGAGGCGGTGGCGAGCGTGCAGTACATGGCGGGCTGGTCCTTTCCGTGGGCACGCGGCCTGGTGGAACAGGGGACCCTGACCGCCAGCGGGCTGCTGGCCGCCACCGTGCTGATGGTGCTGTACCTGCTGCTCAACTTCTGGACGGTGGCCCTGTTCGCCAAGAGCAACACGGCCATCACCCTCTTCAAGCTGGTGGTGCCGCTGCTCACCGCCGTGTGCCTGCTGGCGCTGGGCTTTCACGGCTCCAACTTCAACGACGCGGCGGCCGGCGGCTTCGCGCCCTACGGCTGGGCGGCCATCTTCACCGGGGTGGCGACCAGCGGCATTGTGTTCAGCTTCAACGGCTTCCAGTCGCCCATCAACCTGGCGGGCGAGGCCCAGCGGCCGGGCCGCAGCGTGCCGCTGGCCGTGATCGGCGGCATCCTGCTCTCGGGCGTGATCTACATCCTGCTTCAGCTCGCCTTTATCGGGGCCGTCGAGCCGGGGAGCCTGGGCGCGGGCGGCTGGGCGGGCCTGAAGTTCGAGTCGCCCTTTGCCGAACTCGCGGTCGCCCTGGGGCTGAACTGGCTGGCCCTGACCCTGTACGCCGACGCCGTGATCAGCCCCTCGGGCACCGGCATCACCTACGCCGCCACCTCGGCCCGCGCGCTGGAGGCCCTGACCCGCAGCGGCTACCTCCCCGCCTGGCTGGGCCGCCTGCATCCCACCCTGGGCGTGCCGCGCAACGCCCTGCTGCTCAACCTCGCCATCAGCCTGCTGGCCCTGTACCTGTTTCCCAACTGGGAGGCGCTGGCGGCCGTGGTCAGCGTGACCTGCGTGGTGGGCTTCCTGACCGGGCCGGTGAGCGTGGTCAGCCTGCGCCGCACCGCGCCGGATGTCCGGCGGCCCCTGACCCTGCCGGGCCTGGGGGTGCTGGCCCCCGTGGCGTTCGTGTTCGCCAGTCTGCTGGTGTACTGGAGCCGCTGGCCGCTGAACGGCCAGATCATGCTGCTGGTGCTGCTGGGCCTGCCCATCTACCTCGTGGTGCAGGCGCAGCGCGGGTGGCAGGACACCGCCGTCCACCTGCGCAGCGGCCTGTGGCTGCCGGTCTACCTGCTGGTCATGACCCTGATCTCCGCGCTCGGCAGCCGCGAGTTCGGGGGCCGGGGCCTGTTGCCCTACGGGGTGGATTTCGTGATCGTCGGGGTCGTGGCCCTGGTCTTCTATGCCTGGGGCATCCGCAGCGGCGACCCCGACGCGGCCCACCACGGCCTCACCGAACACAGCGCCGACCCGGACGCCGTGCCCGAGTTGCAGGGGCGGACGGAAGTCTGAAGCGCCGCACAGAAAGAAGGAACAGGGGAAAGGGGCAGCGACCGGGCTGCCCCTTTTCGCTTGTCAGGACTTCTTCAGCGCCCCCAGCAGCGCCTCCGCCGTCATGTGCCGTGCGTTCCAGGTCACGGCGGAGGCGAGGCTCTCGGCGTGAGGCCGCTCGTCCGCGAGGGTGCGTTTGGTGCCCTCCACGGCCTTTGGGGGCAGGGCGGCAAGCTGCGAGGCGAGGGCGTCCGCGCGGGCATACAGCGCCTCTGCATCCGGGTGGACCTCCGTCACCAGGCCCCAGCGTTCGGCCATCTCCGCGTCGATGGGGTCGCCGGTCAGGGCCAGGTGTGCGGCGCGGCCCCGGCCCAGCAGCCCCGGCAGGCGCTGCAACCCTCCCAGGTCGGCGGTGATGCCCAGCCGCACCTCGGGCAGGCTGAAGCGGGCACCCGCGCTGCACAGCCGCAGGTCACAGGCGGCCGCCAGTTCCAGCCCCGCGCCGATGCACCAGCCGTCGATGGCAGCGACCACGGGAACGGGCAGCGACGCGAGGCCCTCGATGGCCGCGTGCATCTCGTCCACCACGGCCCGGAACTTCGCCTCGTCCCCCAGCGCGGGCGCAATCACAGGCGTGGTCGCCTTCAGGTCCAGCCCGGTGCTGAAGGCCCGCTCGCCGCGCACCACCAGCGCGCGTGCTTCCCCCAGTTCGGAGAGCGCCAGCGGCACCTCGCGCCACGTCGCCGGGCCGAACGCGCCCTTCGGGTGGGTAAACGTCAGGGTCGCCACCTGGCCCGCGTGGGAGAGGCGCAGACTTTCAAAGGTCATGGGGGAAGTGTACCGGGTTCAAAAAGAAGAGGATGCGCCTTTCGGACAGACCCTGACGGGATGGGCATTTATGTTCAAGCTATGAAGCCCCCGCAGCTCACGCCCGCCGCGCTCGCGCAGATTCGCACGCTGGGAAGCGTTCTGCGCGTGAGTCTGGAACCGGGCGGCGGCTGCGGGACGGCTTATGCCTTTGCACTCGCTGCCCAGCCCGGCGACCTGACGCATGACCTCGGCAGCGTCACACTGGCCCTCAGCCCGGAGGTGGCGAGGGTACTGACCGGGGCGCGGCTGGATTACGGCGCACGCCTGAAGCCGCCGCGCTTCCGGGTGCTGGCGCACCCCAACACGCCGCACCGCTGCGCCTGCAACCGCAGTTTTGGCGTCCCGTTCCCCGGCAGGGTCACCCCCGAGTGCCGGGCCTACCAGCCGATGCTATGGAATCTGCCAGAGTGCCCATGATGCGAACCGTCGTGGCAGGCATTCTGGAGCGCGAAGGGCGGGTGCTGGTCGGGCAGCGGGCGCGTCCGGCGTGGGCGGCGGGGCAGTGGGAGTTTCCAGGCGGCAAGGTCGAGGGCGGCGAGACGCTGGCCGAGGCCCTGGCCCGCGAGTGGCGCGAGGAACTGGGGGCGGAGGTGGAGGTGTGGGGGGAGGTCTACCGCCGCGAACTGGACACCCCAGCCGGGGCCTTCACGCTGGTGGCGCTGCGGGTGCACCTGCTGGCGGGCGAGCCGCGTCCGCTGGAGCACCGCGCCCTCGCCTGGGTGGCCCCCGCCGACCTGACGCGCCTGCCCCTCCTAGCGAGCAACGTGCCCATCGCGGCGGCGTTGACCGCTCCGGCCTGACTGTCCCCTACCCGACCCGTTCCACCTCAAAGACCCGGCTGGGCCGCGCGTACTCGTCCTGGGCGGCGACAAGCTGAATCTCGCGGGTGCCCAGGCGGTGCGTCAGGTCCAGCACGGCAAAGAGGCCGCTCATGCTAAGGCTCAGCGCCTGGCCCGCGTCCCCGGTCTGGAGGTAGTGGCCCAGGAACAGGGCGGCCATCGCGTCCCCGGTGCCGTTGCGTGGGGGGTCCAGCGGCAGCAGCGGCGTGCGGCACAGCCAGGCCCCGCCTTCCGTCACGGCCAGCGTCTCGATGACGCCTTCCGGCGCGTCCTCGCGGACCAGGCTGGTGACGACCACGATGCGGGGGCCATCCGGGCGCAGGCGTTCGCGCAGCGTTCGGGCGGCGTCCAGCGCCTGGGCCAGCGTGGTCACGCTCTGCCCGGTCAGCAGCTCCAGCTCGAACTGGTTGGGCGTGATGATGTCCGCTTCCGGGACCGCCTGCGCGCGAATCAGGTCGGGCAATTCGGGCCGCACGAACACGCCGCGCCCCACGTCGCCCATCACCGGGTCGCAGCAGTACAGCGCCTCCGGGCTGGCGGCCCGCACCCGGCGCACCGCCTCCACCACCGCGCCGACGGTGCCCTCCGACCCCATGTAGCCGCTCAGCACGGCGGCGCACTCGGGCAGCACGCCGCGCGCCGCGATGCCGTCCAGCAGGTCCGCGACCAGTTCGGGCGGGAAGACGGTGCCGGTCCACTCGCCGTAGCCGGTATGGTTGGAAAACTGGACGGTGTTGATGGTCCAGACCTCGAAGCCCAGGCGTTGCAGTGGGAAGAGGGCGGCGGCGTTCCCGACGTGCCCGTAACTCACCCACGACTGGATGCTGAGGATGTTCTGCGGGAGGGCAGCAGAAGAGGCGGTCATGCGCCGAGCATACCCTTCCCCTCCGGCACCGCCTCCCCCGCCACCATCAGCGTGAGGGGACCGAACTCGCGCCCCCACAGGTCGGCCTTGTCGCGCGCCCCGGCCAGGTCGAGTGGGTTGGCCCCGCCCACCGTGAGGGTCCAGCCGGACGGCGTGCGGGTGAGGTTCTGCACGCGCACCTGCCCCGCGTGCGAGCGGTCCAGCCCGTCCGCCACCCGCAGCACGGCGGCCAGCCGCGCCACCAGCGCCCGGTCGGTGGGCGGCAGGGCCGCGTATTCGGGATGCGCGGGCTTGGGACCGCTCTTGCGGTGGTAGCGGGCGAGCTGCGCGACCAGTTCGATTTCACGCGGCGTGAAGCCCCGCAGGCCCGCGTGGCGAATCAGGTAGGCGCTGTGCTTGTGGTGGCTGCTCTGCGCGACCAGTTGCCCCACCTCGTGCAGCCCGGTGGCGGCGGTGAGCAGACTGCGGGCTTCTTCCGGGAAGCGCTCCCCCGCCCCTTCCAGCCGCGCCAGCAGGTCGCGGGCCAGCGCCGTGACGTGCCGGGCGTGGGCCAGGTTCGCGCCGAAGCGTTCCGCCGTCTCCAGCACGCTGCGCTGCCGGGCGCTGAGGCCCCGCGCATACGCCACGTGCCGCCCCAGTTCCTCGATCAGCATCCCCTCGCGCAGGGCACCCTCGCTGACGGTCGCCCGGCCCGCCCCCAGCACCTCCAGCGCCGCGTGCAGCACCGCGAACCCCGCCACGACCGTCCCGGCCCGCTTCTCCAACCCGGGGAGGCGAGCACGGCGGGCCGCACTCAGGCTGCGGGTGCGTTCCAGCAGCGCCCCCAGGTCGGCGGTGGCGACGCTCAGGCCGTTCACGCTGCCCGGCAGGGTGTCGCCGTGGGCGGCGAGCAGGGTCGCGGCGGCCTCGGCGGTGCCGCTCGACAGCACCACCTGCGTGCCGGGCCGAACCGAGAAGCGCGCGGCGTGGGGGGCCAGGGCGGCGCGCACCGCCTCCTGCACGGCGCGAACCTCGGCCCGGGTGGGCGGGTCGCCCCGCAGATGGGCGCGGGTCATGCGGATGGCCCCCAGGGGCACGCTCAGCACGTCCCCCGCGTGGTCCGGCCCGCCCCGCGCCAGTTCCAGGCTGCCGCCCCCCAGGTCCAGCAGCACGTTGTCCGCACCGAACTCCACGCTGTGCGCCGCCCCCAGGTACGTCAGCTCGCCCTCGCGCTCCCCGCTGATGATGACGGGATAGAGGCCGGTGCGCTCCCGCATCCGCAGCGCCACCGCCTCACCGTTGGGAGCCTCGCGCAGCGCACTGGTGGCATAGACCTGCACCTCCGGCACCCCCGCCGCCGTCCCCAGTGCCCGGAACTGCGTCAGGGCCGCCCTGAGGCGTTCCTCGCCCTCCGGGGTGAGGTTGCCCGCCGCGTCCAGGCACTCCCCCAGGCGCGTGCGGTCCTTCAGCGCGTCCAGCACCCGGTAGCCGCCCTCCCCGCGCGCCTCGGCAATCAGCAGGTGACTGGAATTGGTGCCCACGTCCGCAACGGCGACCCTCATGGGGTGCAGGGTAGCGGGTTGGCGGGTGTGGAGGGCAGACGTTGCCTGCCACTCCTCTCCGGCAAGGGGGGAGGGAGCAACAACTCGCCTACACACCCTTTTTTCAACATCACCCACGAAAGCAAAAGCGCTAGCTCCCCTGTTTTTAAAACTTTGGAGCGGGATGCCAGGTTCCCACCCTGCGAATGGGCTGGCATAGCAGAGGAGCTTTCGGGCCGCAGGCCCGCAGCCGCCAGGTGAATTGCAACACGTTCCAGGCAGGAACCGTCAACGCTCAAAGCATGGCCGCCGCTGAACGGGACACCCTTTGCCCAGCGCAGCGCCGCTCCCCCCTGCCCCCCGGCGGGGGGAGGGGGGCTGGGGGGGCGGGGGGCAACTCGCTACAAGATGCCCTGCCCCCCAAACCCCTCCCCACGCCGAACAAAAAGCCCGCACAGCCTCCCATCCTTCAGACAATTGGTTGCAATCTGCAATTACTCATGGAGAACCCCGCCATACTGTGCCCGTGGCTGAAGTCTCCTCCCCCACTCCCCAGACCGAACGGGCAACGCCGGAAGTGGCCTTTCTGACGGCCCTGTGGGATGCCTGGCAGGCCCTGACCAGCCGCGGCGAGGCGGAGTTGCGCGCCCGGCACGACCTGGACCTGCGCTCGCTTATCGCGCTGGCCTACGTGCAGGGCGGGGCCGACCAGCCCGCGCAACTGGCCCGCGAACTCGGCGTGCCCCGCTACGAGGTCAGCCGCGTGCTGCACGCCCTGGAGACGCGCGGGGCCGTCACCCGTGACCAGACCCAGGCCGACGCCCGCCGCGTGACCGTGCGCGTCACCCCGCAGGGGGCGGCGCTGTGGGAGGAAGCCCTGGGCACCGTCCGCGCCGTGACGGGTCCGGCCCTCGCCGCGCTGGGTCCCCGCGCCGCCTCCCTCACGCACGACCTGCACCTGCTGGCCCAGTTCACCCGTTCCCAGCCGACGGCCACCTCCTCTTTTGCCACCCCCTCTTCTCCCGCACAGGAGTCCGAATGACCACGTCCACCCCTTCCGACCAGCCCCGCTGCCCCTTTCACCCCGCCGACACGTCGCTGACCCGCCGCCCCGCCATCGCCTCGGGGACCGGGCAGGCGGTGGAGGTGGACGACCAAGGCATCTACCGCATCCACGATTTCCAGGCCTCGCGCGAGGTGCTGCGCTCGGACGACGTGCGGCAGGCGGGCTTCATGTCCGAGGTCGCCAGCGGCGTGCGGGGGCTGGGCAACCTGCCGGTGCTGTTCGCGGAGGGCGAGAAGCACCACGAGATGCGGCGCTCGACCGCCCGCTACTTCACGCCCACCCAGGTGGCCGACTACCAGCCCATGATCGCCACGCTGGCCGACGACCTGATAGCCGACCTCCTCCGCAAGGGCGAGATGGACCTTGATGACCTCAGCCTCAAGCTGGCCGTGAACGTGGCCGCGCAGGTGGTGGGCCTCACCAGCAGCCGCGTGCCGGGGCTGGAGCACCGCGTCATTTCCTTCGTGGAGGGCGGCGGCGACAGCGAGCCGGGCAGCGTGCAGGCCCCGAAGGGGTGGCTGGCCGCCCAGCGGCAGCAGGCGCAGATGGCCCTCTTCTACTTTCTGGACGTGAAGCCTGCCATCGAGGCCCGCCGCAAGGAACGCCGCGACGACCTGATCAGCCACCTGCTCGACCGCGAGTACAACGACGTGGAAATCATGACCGAGTGCCTGACCTACGGCACGGCGGGCATGGTCACCACGCGCGAGTTCATCAGCGTGGCGGCCTGGCACCTGCTGAAGAACCCGGACCTGCGCGCCGAATACGTCCACGGCACCGAGAAGGAACGCCACGCCATCCTGCACGAGATTCTGCGCCTGGAACCGGTCGTGACCATGCTCTACCGCCGCGCCGAGCAGGAGCTGACGGTAGAGGGCCACACCATCCCCGCCGGCAGCCTGCTGGCCCTGAACATCCAGGAGGCCAACACGGACCCCGCCGTCGCGGGCGAGGACGCGGGGCAACTCTGCCCGGCCCGCAAGCTGCCGCGCGGCGTGCAGGGTCAGGTCCTGGCCTTTGGCGACGGCCACCACCGCTGCCCGGGCGCGTTCCTCGCCATCAAGGAGTCGGACGTGTTCCTGCGCCGCCTGCTGCTGTGGAACGACCTGGACATCGTGCAGGAGCCGGAAGTCAGCTACAACGAGGTCGTGAAGGGCTACGAGCTGCGGAACTTCCGGGTGCGGCTGGGGAAGCAGCGGTGAGGTTAGGCCATGAGCCGTGAGCTATGAGCTATGAAAAAAAGAGAGCGGACGCCAAGGCTTCAGCGTCCGCTCTCTTTTTTGGGTTCAGGCAGGCGAACGCCCGCAGCTTCTGGCCTCCACCTGCCTGTTCATAGCTCAGAGCTTATGGCTCATACGGATTCCGTCCAATTCCTGAACAGTCGTGAGGGCACCGCCTGTTCATCCATCTCCCGAAATCCGCCCTTGTTCCTTCTCCCTCTGGTCGGATTTCCGGGTGTTTTCAACACCCTTCAATCGGAATCAGTATCACAGCCCCTTGATACAGCCCCTCACCCGTCCAGCCGCACCTGCCACTCGGTGAAGCTCGCCCAGGGTGCGAAGCCCAGCGCCACGTTGATGCCCAGCATCGCGGCGTTCTCGTTGGCGTTGTTGGTGCGGACCCAGCGGGCACCGGGGCAGTGGGCACGCACGTGGCGCAGCATCGCCGCCTTGAGCCACTTGCCCAGGCCCTGGCCGCGTGCCTCCGGGCGGACGGCGGTCGCGCCCTGATAGACCAGCGCGGCGCGTTCGGGCGACCAGAGCACCTCGGTGTAGCCGGCGAGTTGCCCGCTGCGGGTGTCCTCGGCGGCCAGGAAGAAACACCGCTCGCCCGCCTCCTCGATCATGCTTTCCCAGGCGCGGACCATCTCGGGGGTGATGGTCCAGTCCTCCACATCCAGGTCGCCGCGGGGGGCCGTGTTCATCACCATCATCAGGTCGGCGGCGCGGGTCAGGAAGTCGTCGGGCAGACGTTCCCAGAGATGCAGGCGGTAGGGGTCGGCGTCCGGGCGGGCCGTCCAGGCGTCCAGCAGGGTGTCCGGCACCGCGCCCAGGTCCAGGCGGCTCTGGCGCATCGGGAGGGCGGCCTCGGCCCCCAGCGTCCGGGCGAAGGCTTCCCCGGCAGGGGCCTTGCTGGTCGTGCCGAACGTCACCAGGCGGCGGCCCTCCTGCCGGGCGGCGGCCTTTAGGGCAGCGGCCAGTGCCCGGCCCAGGCCCCGGCGGCGGTGATCGGGGTGGACCAGCAGCCGGGCGTGGGCGGCGTGCAGGTTCTCCCGCAGGCCGTAGTCCAGCCTGGCCCAGCCCAGCGCCCGCTCGCCCTCCGGCCCGTCCCACACCACGAAGTGGCGCGAGGCCTCGTCGGGCGTGACGTGGGTCAGGCTGAGCGCCTCGCGCTCGGGGAGCATGGGTGGGTCCTCGGGGTAGGCGTAGGCGTAGCACTCGGCCAGCAGGCGACCCACCGCCAGCCGCGCCCCCGGCGTCGCGGCCACGGGGTCGAAGGGCGTCACGGTCAGGGCAAGGGTCATGTGCCCAGTGTGCGCGGGCCGTGTCAGGACGGCATGGGCCAAGTGGCGGAGGGGTCAGGGAGCCAGGTGGCGGAGGCGGTTCCGGGCGTGCCCCTCTGCCCGCAACGACCTCGCCCTCACCTTCTCGCCGGGAGGCGCGCAACACCGCAAAAAGCTCCCCCTGCCCCCAGTGAAGGAGCAGGGGGGCAGGGGAAATCTCCCTGCCAGAAGCGACGCTTACTTGATGACCCCGTTCACCCCGTTGGGGAAGAACCCGCCGCGCGAGGCACCCGGTGCCAGGTAGACGATGTTCAGCACCTGCCGGGGCAGGCGGCTGTAGGCCACCGCGTTCTGGTCGGTCAGCACGATGTTCGAATTGCCGGGGCGCAAAATCGCCTCGGTCACGCCCTGGTCGCGGTCGCCCGGCCCGTCGGCCAGATCGCGGAAATCGCTGATGGCCTTGGTCACGGCGGCCACGTTCAGGCCTGCCGCCACCTGCTCGTCCCGGCGCTCGTACAACATCGAGCGGATGGCCCCTGCGTGGTAGCCCTCGACGGCCAGGATGCCCGCCGCCTGCTCCAGCACGCCGCCGGGCCGGTCGTCGTTGATCAGGGGCGAGGCCCCCTTGTAGGCCGTGACGCCCACGTCCTCGAAGATGTAGGCCCCGTGCAGGAAGAACAGGTCGTTCGCAAAGGGGTTGAAGCCCTGGATCTTGCCGCCGCTGGCCGCGCTGGCCGCCGTGGCAAAGGCACCGCTGAGGTCCAGCGCCGGCCGCTCGATGGGCGTGCCGCCCAGGGCCTGGATGGTGCTGATCAGGAACTTGACGTGCGCGATCTCGTCGCTGGCGAGTTCGTTGGCGAAGTCCTTGACCTCGGGGACGGCGAAGGGCACACCCTGCGTCCCGGTGGGCAGGCGAATCTCGGCGTTGCCGCCGACCCCCTGCAACTCCGCGAGGCGGCCCGTCGCGGCGAGGTAAAAGGCCGCTTCGAGGTATTCCAGGTTCAGCGCGAAATTCAGCACTGCGGCGTCCACGCCCGCGGCGGGCAGGTTGGCGAGGCTCGACAGGCTCAGCACGCCGGGCGCGCAGGACGTGACGGCCGCGCCGAGGCCCAGCAGCCCCAGTGCGCGCAGCACCTGACGGCGGGCGTTGGGGGTGGGGGCCGTTTCAGTGGGGGAACTTCCGGGAGCCACTTGGGTCATGAGCATCCTCCGAACAGGGATGAGGGGGAACGTGTCAGCCCAAATTGCTCTGATTCCAGAACACCCGGAAAGGACACCGGATGTTCCTGCCCGCCCTGAAAGCGTGTCCAGAAACAGCTCTGGACACTGGGCGGTTCCATCGCCGCAATTCGGTCTTTTCTTCTTCTCGCTACACTCGGGTTCGTCTTCGACTCACCTGAAGTGGAAATCACCGCAGCTTGCCGTTCACGCCGTTCGGGAAGAAGCCGCCCGCGGCCGCCTCCGCCTTCTGGTAGACGATGTTCAGCACCTCACGCGGCGTGCGGCTGAAGGCCACGCCGTTCGCGTCGGCGGGCACGATGTTCGACTCGCCGGGGCGCGGGCTGTTCGTGATGCCCTGGTCCTTGTCGCCGGGGCCGTCGAGCGAGTCGCGCAGGTCGCTGATGGCCTGGGACATCGCCGCGACGGTCAGGCCGGGGGCCACTTCCTGATTGCGGCGCTTGTAGAGCTGGTAGCGGGTGGACCCCATATGGTAGCCCTCGACGGCCAGGATGCCCGCTGCCTGTTCCAGCACACCGCCGGGCTTGCGGTCGTAAATCAGGGGAGAAGCACCCTTGTAGGCGGTCACACCCACGTCTTCGAGGGTGTGGCTCGCCAGCAGGAACGAAATGTCGTCCCGGTAGGGGTTGAAGTCCGTGACCTTGCCGCCGCTGGCCGCCGCCGCCGCTGCCATAAAGGCCGGCCCGATGCTGAGCGCCGGGCGGGGAATGGGCGTGCCGCCGATGGCCGCGATGGTGGCCCGCAGAAACTGGACGTGGGCCAGTTCGTTGCTGGCGAGTTCGTTGGCGAAGTTCCGAATCCCGTCGGTCTGGAACGACATCGGCGTGGTGCCCGTCACCCCCGCGGGAAACTGAATCGGCGCGTCGCCCCCGATACCCTGCAACTCGGCCAGCCGCCCGGTCGCCGCAAGGTAGAAGGCGGCTTCGAGGTACTCCAAGTTCAGCGCGAAGTTCAGGATGTCCGCATCCATGTTGGGCTTGCCCTGGCGCGGATTGAAGCTGGGCGCGCAGGCCGTCAGGGCAACACCCGCCCCGACGAGGCCGACGCCGCGCAGAAACTGGCGGCGCGTGTTGTCGGTGGGTTCGGTGGATGGATTCGGATTCGGTGGGTTCATACCGTCCTCCAGTCGTGCGGTGATACCGGTGCAGTGGTTCCCGTGAAGTCGGGCCAGCAAAAAGGGGGCAGGCACCACGGAACACGCCCAGCCGCCCGATAGCCCACGCACGCCGTCCCGCGTTGTGCGGGAGAGCGAGTGCCTGTGGGCCAACTTGAACCCGGACTGTTTCGCAGTACCTGGCACCTTACCGGGCACCGCGGGAAGCCGAATGACAGCCGACTAAACCCGGCGTTTAGCTGTGATGGGGGGAGGCGGGGGGAAAGCGAAACAGGCCAGCGCGCAGCCAGCCTGTTTCAGGCGGTCCGGGCCGGGGTGTGGCGGGAATCAGGCCCAGCCCGCCCCGCCCGCACCCCGGCCTTCTGCCTTCAGCCCTCCGCCATCTGCTCCTTCAGGAACGTCATCAGCCCCCGGATGTACTCGCGGTCGAAGCGGAACTCCACCCCGGCGGCGCGGTACAGCTCGGGCACGGGCACGGTGCTGCCCAGGCGCAGGCTGGCCTTGTAGTGGGCGAGGGCCTGCGCCGGGTTCCCCCGCGCTTCCCGCCAGATGCCCACCGCCGCGAGGTAGCACATCGCGTACTCGATGTAGTAGAAGGGCGCGCGGAAGATGTGGTAGTAATGCCAGCCCTTCGCCCGGACGCTCTCGTCCAGCCCGTCCCAATTCACGAAGGGGTGGAAGGTCTTATCCAGCTCCAACCACTTCGCGTCGAGGTCGGCAATCGTCAGGTTCTCCCCGGCCTCGGCGTACAGCCAGTGCTGGAAGGCGTCCATCTGCGCGGCCCAGGGCAGGAAGGCGACCACGCCCTGAAGCTGCTTCTCGCGGTAGCGGGCCAGTTCCTCCGGCGAAAAGACGTGGCCCAGGTGGTCCAGCGTCAGGAACTCCATCGCCATGGAGGGAATCTCCACGAACTCGATGGGACTCCAGCGGTTCCAGACCAGCGGCTGCGCGTCGCCGCTGAGGAAGCCGTGGAAGGCGTGCCCCACCTCGTGGAACAGCACGCGCACGTCCTCCGAGGTGCCCACCACGTTCATCAGAACGAAGGGTTCGTTCTGGACGGGGAAATACTGGCAGTAGGCGTGCGTCATCTTGCCGGGCCGCGATTCGAGATCGAGCAGCCCGTCCCGCATGGAGCGGAAGCGCCCCGCCAGATCGGCGTCCAGCCCCTCGAAGGCCGTCTGCGCGAGGTCTTCGAGCTGCGCGCCGGTCGTGAACGGCTTCAGCGCCTCGCGACCTTCCGGGTCGAGGAGGTTGTTGCGGTTGTAGTCCCAGGGGCGCACCGCGTCCAGGCCCAGGCGCGCGGCCAGGTCGCCCATGATCTCGGCGGCCAGCGGCACCACCTCGTCACGCACGGCCTCATGGAAGGCGCGGCAGTCCTCGGGGGTGTAGTCCACCCGGTCGAGCCGCCGCCACATGAAGTCGCGGTAGCCGGGGAGGTCGGCGTTCCAGGCGAGCTGCTGCCGGGTCCGGATCAGCTCCAGCATCAGCGCGTCGAGGCCGGGCGCAATGCCCTGGTTGCTCGCGGCCAGCGCGTGCCAGGCCTCCTCGCGCACGGCGCGGTCGGGGCTGTCCATCCGTTGCTTGGCCTGCGGCACGGTCAGTTCCTCGCCCCCCAGCGTGACCTTCTGGTTGCCGGTGAGGACGCCGTGGCGGTTCATCTGCGCCTCGTGGGTCACGCCCAGGTCCACGTTCGCCTCGCGGAACAGCTCGGCGGCGTCGCGGAAGCGGCGGTAGGTCAGGGCAAAGTCGGGGGCGGGCACGTAGCCGGGCACCGCCAGCAGCTTCTCGGTCAGGGCCTGCTCGGTCCGCTGGACCTGCGGCAGCACCTCCTCCAGAAACCGCGCGTACCGCGCCTGAATCGCCTCGTCGCCGGTGTGCAGGTCGGCATGGGTGGCGAGCTTGCTGGCGGCCTGCCCCACCTCCGCGTCCAAGGCGCTCCATTCCGTCAGCCAGGCGGGCACGGCGTCGGCGGTGAGGTCGGCCGCCAGCAGGCGCTCGTAGCGCGGCGCGTAGGTGTCCCAGCGGGTCTGTTCGTCGGGCACGCTCAGCACACGCTCGACGGCATTCAGGGTGGCGGTCATGGCCTGAGTCTAACGCCCGTTAGGCAGAGGCGGGGTAGGCCAGATGGCGTGACTGGGCACGCGCCGGGTACGCTGGACCATGCGTGCATTCCTGACGGTGCTGCTGCTGTCCTCCGGTCTGGCCCTGGCGGGAGGTGGCGGCGGACCCCCAGTGCGCGAACTGCCCCCGCCGCCGCAGACGGGCCGCCCCGAACGCACCGCGCTCGCCGTGGACGGCACTGGGACCCCCGTGCTGGCCTGGACCGCGCCGGGTCCCGCCGGAAACCGTCAGCTCCACGCCGCCCGCCTCACCGCCGGGGGCTGGACCCCACTGGGCGGCGTGCTGAACGAGGGCCGGGCCTTCAACGCCGGGCAGCTCAGCGCCCGCACCGACGCAGCGGGCCGGGTGTGGCTGGGCTGGTCGGAGGACAGCGGCGAGGCCCACGTGGACTCCTACCTGATGAGCCGCTGGGACGGCCGGGCATGGTCCAGCCCCTCCCGGTACGCCGTGCGCCGCAACCTCAGCGACGCGGGGCGCTCGCGGGCCTTTGCCCTACTGCCGAACGGCACGCCCGCCCTGGCCTGGCTCGACCTGGGCGTGCACGGCGCGTTTGCCGGGGTGGTGCGGCCCCTGGCGCGGCAGGGGGGAACCTGGGTGCCCCAGACGCCCCTGAGCGACACCGCCCGCGCGGGCTTCGCGCTCGACATCGCCGTGGACCGTTCCGGGCAGCGCACGGTGGCTTTTCTGGAGGGGGACTTCGCCACGATGAACGTGCGTGTGCGGCAGGAAGGCGCTTCCGGCACCTGGCCCGCCCTGGGCGGTCCCCTCAACCGCCATCCCGGCACCTTCGCCGCCGCGCCGAAACTGCTCCTTACGCCGCAGGGCCGGCCCCTGGTCGCCTGGCTGGAGGAGGACCCCTCCGGGCATGACCGCCTGAACGTGAGCCGCTGGACCGGCACGGCCTGGCAACCGGTCGGTCCCGCCGTCAGTTCCCCCGGGGTCAGCGCCGAGGCCCCCGCCCTGGCCCTCACCCGCGCGGGGCAGCCCGTGCTGGCCTGGCTGGAGGCCGGGCACCTGCATGCGGCCCACTGGAACGGCCACGGCTGGCAGGCCCTGCCCCTCCCCCCCACCCACGACGCCAGCGGCCCCAGCCTCAGCGCGGACGGCGCGTATCTGGCGGTGGGCGACGGGGAGAGGGTGCGGGTGTGGGCGCTGCGGTTCTAGACTGGGCGGGTGAACACGGCCGCCCCCCGCCCCTCTCCCTCCGTCCTCGTCATCGTGGGAGGCAGCATGGCCGCCGTGAAAGCCCCCGCGGTGCTGCGGCGGCTGCGCGAGCGGGGGGCGCGGGTACAGGTCATCGCCACCAGGGCGGCCCTGGCCTTTATCACCGAACTCAGCCTCGCCACCGCCGCCGACGGGGAGGTGGCGACCGACGCCACGTGGTTTGAACCCCGCCCCGACGCCCAGCACCTGACGCTCGCGCGGGCGGACGCGGTGGCTATCGTGGGCGCGTCGGCGGACCTGCTCGCGCGGGCGGCGCAGGGCCGGGCGGACGACCTCGCGGCGGCCACCCTGCTGGGCGTGGAGGGGCCGGTGCTGTGGGTGCCCGCCATGAACGAGCGGATGTGGCGGCATCCGGCGGTGCAGGCCAACGTGGAGCGGCTGCGCGGCTGGGGGCACGCCTTCCTGGGACCGGAGGTCGGTGCGTTCGGCACGCGCGGCGAGGGCACCGGGCTGGGGCGGATGGCGGAGCCGGAGGACATTGCGGCGGCGGTACTGGAGCAGCTCTCCAGGGGAGAGTCGAGAAGTCGAGAGGTCGAGGAGTCGGGGAGGCAGATTGAAACCTCGACCTCTGGACCCCTCGACCCCTCGACGCCCCCCGACCTGCGGGGCCTGCGCGTCGTCGTCTCCGCCGGGCCGACGCGCGAGTACCTCGACCCGGTGCGCTTCATCAGCAACCCCTCCAGCGGCAAGATGGGCTTCGCCGTGGCCGAGGAGGCGCGTGACCGGGGCGCGGAGGTCGTTCTGGTAACAGGCCCGGTGAGCCTCCCCAACCCGCCCGGCGTGCAGGTGGTCCGCATCGAGACGGCGCTGGAGCTGCGGGACGCGGTGGTGGAGGCCGCGCGGGACGCGGAGCTGGTCGTGATGACGGCAGCGGTGGCGGACTACCGGGCGGCGGAGCGTTCCGAGGAGAAGCAGGCGAAAGTGGCCGGCGACGTGACCATCCACCTCACACCCAATCCCGACATTCTGGCCGAGCTGGGCGGGCAGAAGGGGAACCGCGTGCTGGTGGGCTTTGCGATGGAAACGCACGCGGGGGTCGAGCGCGCGGCCCTCAAGGCTCAGCGCAAGAACGCCGACTTCATCCTGCTGAACTACCCCACCCGCGAGGGCACAGCCTTCGGCGGCGACGACAATGAGGTCACGCTGGTGCGCCCGGACGGCACCTCCGAAGAATGGCCGCGTCTGAGCAAACGCGAGGTGGCGCGGCGGCTGCTGGACGAGGCGGTGAGGGTGCGCGGTACGCGGTAAGCGGTGCGCGGGGAAGGCCCTCTTTTCCCCACTTCCCCTCATTGCATTATTCACTGCATATTCATAGGATAGAGGGAATGCTCAGCAAGGAACAACGCCAGAAGCGCATTCAGGACATCATCGCCCGCGACGCCATTTCCACCCAGGCCGAACTTGTCGAGCGGCTGCGCGCAGAGGGAATCGGGGTCACGCAGGCGACCGTCAGCCGCGACATCAACGAGTTGCGGCTGGTACGGCTCCCCATCGGCAAGGGCCGTCACCGCTACGCCCTGGCACAGGTCGCCGGACATGAGGGCGTCGAGGAAGAACTCAGCCGCCTCTTTCAGAACTTTGTGCGCGACGTGGACCGGGGCGAGAACGTGCTGGTCATCCGCACCGCCGACGGCCACGCGACGGGGGTCGCCCTGCTGCTCGACCGCCTGCGCCGCGACGACATCGTGGGCACCATCGCGGGCGAGGACACCATCTTCGTGGTTGCCCGCACCACCGCCGAGGGCGAGGCGCTGATGGAGGAGTTGCACGCGCTGATGCTGGGATAGGTGAGTGGTCAGTTGTAAGTGGTTAGTGGTTGCCCTGGCTGAGGCTCAAGCATCGGCTGAGGCAACCACTGACCACAACCCACTCACCACTCACCCCTACGGCACATCCTCCTCCTCCAGCGCCGGAATGTCCCCCACCGGAAGCTGCACATAGGCCGTGGTGCCCTTTCCCGGCTCGCTTTCCAGCCAGATGCGGCCGCCGTGCGCGTCCACGATGCCCTTGGCGATGCTGAGGCCCAGGCCCGCGCCGCCCTGGTCGCGGCTGCGGCTGTCCTCGACGCGGTAGAAGCGGTCGAAGAGGCGTTCGAGGTGCTCGGGGGAAATGCCGGGGCCGTCGTCGCGCACGCTGAGGCGCACCTCCTGGCCGTTCTCCTCCGGCTGGCTGCCCAGGGTGATGTGCTGCGCCCCGGCCTTGAGCGCGTTGCCGACGAGGTTGATGATCACCTGCCGCAGCCGATCGGGGTCGCCCTCAAAGGCCACGTCCTGCCCCTGCACCGTCAGCTCGGTGCCCTGCGCCTGCGCCAGCGGCATCAGCTCGCGCGCGACCTCGGTCAGGAAGAGGACCGCGAGGATGGGCTGGCGGGTCAGCACCAGCGCGCCGCTGTCCGAGCGGGCGAGTTGCAGCAGGCTGGCGATCAGGGTGGTGAGGCGTTCGGACTCGCTGCGGATGATGCCCAGGCTCTCGCGCTGCTGCTCGGTGGGGTGGGTGCGGCGCAGCAGGTAGCTGGCGTGCCCGCTGATGGCGGTGACGGGCGTGCGCAGTTCGTGGCTGGCGTCGCTGGTAAAGCGCCGCTGCGCCTCGAAGCTGGCCTCCAGGCGGCTGAGCATCGCGTTCAGGGCGTGGGCGAGGGCCTGCACCTCGTCGCCGGTGCGGGGTTCGGGCACGCGCTCGGCCAGGTTCTGCCCGCCGATCCGCTCGGCGGCCTGTTGCACCTGCCGCAGGGGCCGCAGCGCCTGACCGGCCAGCAGGTAGGCCCCCACGCCCGCCGTCAGCAGCCCCAGCAGGAACAGCAGCAGAATCACCCGCTGAAGCTGCATCAGGGTGTCGTTCAGCGAGGTGAGGTTGCGGCCCACGTAGGTCAGGGCAAAGCTCTCGCGCGGCCCCCCCACCACGCCCGGCTCTATCTGGACCGGCCCCAGCGTCACGAAAACCCGCATGGGCACCAGCGCATGCTGCGGCTGGTAGGGTTCCTTGACCATCTGGGTGATCGTGAGGCGCTGTTCAGGGGACCGGATCAGGCGGGCGAGATCCTCGTCGGAAAGCCGGATGGGAGCGTTCGGGTCCAGACCGACCACCCGCCGGGTGCTGTCGGCCAGCCGCCGCAGCGACGCGAAAAGCGGCTGCCGGTCGGCGGCGCTGTCCATCTCCAGCAGCGCCTGCGACAGGGACGCGCCGTCATAGAAGGGCAGCTCCTCGATCTGGATGGCGGCGTTCGGAAACAGGTAGCGGGCGGTGGAAAGCTGGGGCGGCACCCCCGATTCCAGGCTCTCGCCCAGCGCAGAGGCAGGCGGCGGCAGCTCAAGCTGGCTGAAAAAGCTGGTGAACTGCCGGTAGGTGTCCTGAAGGTCGCGGTCGACGCCCAGCAGCAGGTTGTTGCGCATCAGGGCCAGGGTCGCCACCGCCACCACGGTCAGCAGCGCGGCGAGCAGCCCCGTGTAGAACAGCGTGAGCCGCCAGCGCAGGGTCACGGCGTCTCCCCCATCTGAGCCTGCCCTTGCCGGGCCGGGCCGGGCATGTCAGGAAGGAGCACCACAGCAGGGCACGTCACGTCCGGCAGTCTACTGCCCCCACCGGCAGCACGGCAGGAACTTCACTCCTCGCGCAGCACGTAGCCCACGCCGCGCACGGTGTGAATCAGGCGGCGTTCCCCGCCCTCCTCCAGCTTGCGGCGCAGGTAGCCGATATACACGTCCACCACGTTGCTGCCCCCGGTGTACTCGGGCCAGACCTTTTCCTCGATCTCGAAGCGGGAAAACACCTTGCCGGGGTTGCGGGCCAGCAGTTCCAGCAGCTCGAACTCCTTGGCGCTGAGTTCCACCCGGCGGCCTCCCCGGAAAATCTCGCGCCCGTCAAGGTTCATCACCAGGTCGGCCACCCGCACCTCCCCGGTCACGGCGGGGTTCACGCGGCGCAGGTGCGCGCGCACGCGGGCCAGCAGTTCCTCAATGGAAAAGGGCTTGATCAGGTAGTCGTCGGCCCCCGAGTCCAGACCCTCCACCTTGTCCTGAATGCCGTCCTTGGCCGTCAGGATGATGATGGGCGTATTGCTGGTCTTGCGGATGCGCCGGGCGACCTCCAGCCCGTCGAGCACCGGCAGCATCAGGTCGAGAATCACCAGGTCGGGGTTCACTTCACGAAATTTGCTGAGGCCGGTCACGCCGTCAAAGGCCACCTCGGTGGCATACCCCTCGGCGGCCAGTTCCAGTTCTATAAAGCGGGCAATATCTTTTTCATCCTCAATGACGAGGACCAGGGGCTTGCGTTCCATGCCCGCAGTCTATTGACCGTTCTCATGAGAAGCCGACCCCGACGCTTAACCGGTTTTCATGCCGTCTGCGGCGCAGGTGACCGTGTAGGCCCGGCATTCCGGCCCAAACCCCGGCAAGGGCGGCAGGGAACGGGATGCCGCCTGCCGCTGCGGCCCTGGCTGACGCGCCACCTGTTCACACACCAGCGTCTCACCCGGCAGGGCCGCGTCGCACAGGCGGCGGGCGTAGTTGACAGGCAGTCCGTAGGCGCTGAGCTGCCCCCCGACCATCCCCGTGATGACCGGCCCCAGCGCTGCCCCCGCCCGCACCTGAAGCTGCACGCCCAGCACGCCCGCCAGCCCCAGACGCGCCACCCGGTCATGGGCATCCAGGGCTGCCGTGACGCCCTGCCCACTCTGCTCCGGCGGCCACAGCGCCAGCACCGCGTCGCCCTGATGCTGGAGAACCTGCCCGCCCCCCACCTCGAAACTCAGAATCAGCACCTGCACGAACTCGGCCATCAGGGCCGCGTAATCCTCCAGCAGCAGGTGGTGGGCCAGCCGCGTGCTGCCGACCAGATCGACCATCACCAGACAGGCGGCCTGCTGTTGGGCAGAGCGGGCAGGCAAGGGGAGCAACAGATCAGTCATGGGAAGCCTGTCAGAAGTATGACCGAACATACTTTTTAAGTAAAGGCTGGAACTCTGACAGAATGAATACAACCCGGGCAGCCTTCAGCTCTGAACCAGAAACCCATGCAGCGGTGGCAACGTCCGGAAAGCCACCCGGTCCCCGGCCTGCACCGGCGGCAGGGCCTCGAAGGCGGCCAGCACCAGGG